>NZ_JBEXLP010000066.1:0-41628 GCF_040610035.1 Streptomyces sp. NPDC004542 | reverse complement strand
GGTTACATTCCGAACCCGGAAGCTAAGCCTCACAGCGCCGATGGTACTGCAGGGGGGACCCTGTGGGAGAGTAGGACACCGCCGAACAATTCTTGAAGGGCTGGTCCCTGAACTTCGGTTCAGGGACCAGCCCTTTTTTGTTGTGTGTCACTTGAAGTTCACGTTCCGCACCCAGCATCCATGCCATGGGTACTGCTGCAATGCTCAGGGCCGCCGGCGTCGGAGTCGGTGACGAGGTCGTCGTGCCGGCCTTCGGGAACGTGGAGATCGCCGAGGCGGTGACCCTGGCCGGTGCGCTTCCGCTGTTCGCCGACATAGATCCGGCGACGTACTGCCTCGACGCCGAAGCTGTCGAGGCGGCCGTGACTCCGCGTACCGCGGCGATCGTTGTCGTCCATCGCTTCGGACGGCGGGCGGACATCGCCCGGTTGCACGCGGTCGGTCAGCGGCACGGGCTGCTGGTGCTGGAGCAGGGCGAGTCCGAGGCGCCGTACGACGAGGTCGCCCAGCGCCGGGAGCGGGCCGCCTACCTCGACGCCAAGCTCAGGGGCGTGCGTACGCCCGACGGTGGCGACGGGCACACCTACCAGCAGTACGTGGTGCGGGTGCCGGGCAACGGGCGGCCGGACCGCGACGCCTTCGCCCGGGCGATACGCGCCAGGGGAGTCCAGTGCCGGGTGCCCGTGAAGACACCGGTGCACCGGCTGCCGGAGTTCCGGCGCTGCGTGGCACTGCCGGAAACGGAGCGGGCCGCGGACGAGACGCTGGCGCTGCCCGTGGACGCGTCGTTGACGAGGCGGGAGATGCAGCGGATCGTGTCCGCGTGCAATGCCCTCGGAGGACTGCTCCAGCCCGCCTTCTGAACGGATGCTGATCGTGCCCTGAACGAGTTTGGGAACTCGGCTGCGCTCGGGGTATGATCTATTCCGTCGCCGCGAGGGAAACCTCGAAAGCGACAGGCCCCTATAGCTCAGTCGGCAGAGCGTCTCCATGGTAAGGAGAAGGTCAACGGTTCGATTCCGTTTGGGGGCTCCAGCAGTAAGACCCCAAAAGACCCCGCCCCCTCGGGCGGGGTCTTTTCGTGCCCTAATCCGGCTGGATACCCGGAACGCGCATCGCCAGGATCGCCATGTCGTCGGAGGGGGCGTCGGACGCGAAGCGTTCCACCGCGCGCATGACCCGGGCGGCCACGGCCCCCGCGGTGAGTCCCGTGCAGGTGGTGAGAACCTCGGCGAGGCCGTCGTCGCCCAGCATGCGGGTGCCCTCACGGCGTTCCGTGACGCCGTCCGTCACGCACAGCAGGACGTCGCCCGGGTCCAGGACGACCGTCTCCTCGTACAGTTCCAGGTCCTCGATGACTCCGAGGAGCGGCTGGGGCTCGGCCGCCGCCTCCACCGTGCCGTCCTGGCGCAGGCGCAGGGGGAGCGGGTGGCCGGCGCAGACCACCTTGAGCTCGGCGCTGCCGTCCTCACGAGGCCGCAACTCGCCGTACAGGAGCGTCAGGAAACGGCTGCGGGCGCCCTCGTCGAGGATGGCGGAGTTCAGGCGCTCGAGGACCGCGGGACCGCTCAGCCCCTCCCGTGCCAGCAGGCGCAGCGCGTGCCGGGCCAGGCCGGTGACGGCGGCGGCGTTCGGGCCCGTACCGCAGACGTCGCCGATCGCGAAGCCGTACGCGTCGTCGCTGATCGGGAAGACGTCGTAGAAGTCACCGCCGACCTCGTTGCCCTCGCCGGCCGCGCGGTAGATGACCTCGACCTCGACCCCCTCGATCTGCGGCTGCCCCGGCGGCAGCAGGCTGCGCTGGAGGGCCTGGCTGATGGCCGTCCGCTCCGAGTACAGACGGGCGTTGTCCAGGGCCAGGGCGGCCCGTCTGGACAAGTCCTCGGCCAGTTCCAGGATCTCCTGGCGGAAGTGCTCGTCGGTGGGCTTGCCCAGGGTCAGCATGCCGATGACGCGGTTGCGGGCCACCAGCGGCAGGACGACCGTCTCGCCGCCGACCGCGGAGGCCGTGGCGAGCGTGGGGCCGATGCCCGAGGACGTCTGGTAGGTGGGCCCGCCGGTCAGGCCGAGGCTGCGCATCGAAGAGCGCAGCGCCGCCTGGTGGGCCACCGCGCCCGGAGCGGACCAGACGCGGGCGCCCGGCGTCGGCACCGGGTCGGGCGGGGAGATCTTCGACAGCAGGGACTTGATGCCGTCGATGAGCTCCTCGTCCTCGTGCAGGACGTACGACAGGTACGGCTCGGAGGCCTGGTCGGCGATGGTGTAGACGGCACACCAGGTGGCCAGGGTCGGTACCGTCATCTGCGCCATCAGAGCCAGGGTCTGGTCCCGGTCGAGGGTGCCGGCGAGCAGGTCGGAGGCCTCGACGAGGAAGCTGAGCGAACCGCGGCGCAGGCGCTCCAGCTCGCCCAGGCGGGCCGATTCGACGGCCAGGGCGATCCGGTCGGCGGCGAACTGCAGGCGCAGGGCCTCCTCGTTGGAGTATCTGCCCGGCGCCTCCGCCGCCACGCCGAGGGAGCCGGTCAGGCGGCCCTCGACCTTCAGCGGCACGGTGACGACGGAACGCATGCCGGTGTCGTTGAGGAGGGGTACGGCGCCGGGGACCACGGCGAGGTCTTCGTGGACGGCGGGCATGCGGGCCGAGCCGTAGCGGCCGGGGCCGGCCTCGACGGGGACGCGGGCGAAGCGCTGGCGTGCGGAGGGCAGGCCGGTGGACGCGCGGACCTCCAGCTCCGTCTCGTCGTCGGTGGCGAGCAGCAGGAAGGCCGCGTCGCCGTCGAGCATGTCGCGGGCGCGTTCGACGGTGCGCTGCAGGAGGCCGTCGAGGTCGTCCGGTGCCGGCGAGCCGATGAACACCTCGAAGGGATCGGCGCTCTGGCCGTCGGCGGCCGGGGCCTGCTCGGAGGACGGCAGGCGCATCGGCGTCTGGAGGACGGCGCGTTCGTGGTCCCGTACCAGGAGACAGACCGTGGAGGGCTCGCCGCCGGTGTCGCGGACCCTGAGGTGGGAGGCGTACACGGAAGTCACCCGGCCGTCGGCGCAGCGGATGCCGTAGCTGCCCTCCCAGCGGGAGAGCTGGAGCGCCTCGGCGATGCCGGTGCCGGTGCCCGGGGTGTGCGGCCAGGCAGCGACGTCGGTCAGGGGCCTGCCGGTGACCTGGCCGGCGGTGTGGCCGAAGAGCTCCTCGGCGTCCTCGTTCCAGGCGGTGACGGAGCCCTTGCGGTCGATCTGGACGACCGCGACGCGGACCCGGCCGTCGGCCAGCGGGAGGAGATCCGCGGGCAGGGACGGTCCGGCGGCGCGAGTACCGACCGGGCGTTCGGGCAGATCGAGCTGGAACCAGACGTTCTTGTGGGTGGGCGTGTAGTCCACGCCCCAGCGGGCCGCCAGGGCGGCGCACAGCTGGAGTCCGCGGCCGCCCTCGCGGTCGGGGCTGCCCATGGTGGCGGCCGGGCCCTGGAGGGGCACCTCGCGCTCGGGGTAGCGGTCCGCCACCTCGATGCGTACGGCGTCGTCGGCGCGCAGGCACAGCACGTCGGCGGCGGTGCCCGCGTGGACGACCGCGTTGGTCACCAGTTCGCTGGTGAGCACCACCGCGTCGTCCACGATGTCGGCGAACCCCCAGCCCTGGAGGGTGTCACGGACGAAGGATCGGGCGGTCGCGACCGATCGTCCGACGGGCTCGAAGCTGGCGGCCGCGCGCGCGGTGATCACAGAACTCCTCGACCGGTTGTCGACGTGCAGGGATCCGGTGCCGTCCGGCCCGCGCCGCTGGTGCGGCATCGGCGTGCCCGTCGGCCGGGGGTCCGGGGGGTGTCCCCCCGGGATCAGTTCGGTGGTCATGGTCTGCGGCCGCCCCTCCGATGCCCGCTCGTTCTCGTGCCACCGCCCAGGCCGGACGGACCGGTGCGGCTGGACAGCCGCATGCAAGGTTACTTACCTTCGCGGTCCGTAAGGATGCCGGTCGGCGCTGATTACGCCCCCAGGGTGTGCGGGCGGTGTGCGAAGGTGCCGATCTGTCATGGCCTGGTTCGGCCGGGGTGAAACACTGGGCAAGCTTCTGGTGACGGTCCGGTCGGGCTGAGTGCGTTCCGTGCACGGAGGGCAGCAGTCCCTGGTGCGAGCGGATCTCGTCTGGCAGAAATACGCAGCAGTAACCGGAAGCCGAACAGAAGTACCCGAGCACAGCAGAAACGGTCGATCCCTGCGGGAGGGACACAGTGGAGTCTGGCGCAGCGACGCGGAGCACGAACACGCGCGCGAAGGGCGGACCGTCCCAGGGCAGGCGGCGGGGCGGCACGATCCAGGTGGACACCGCCGCCCTGGACCGGCTGCTGGTGGCTCTGGTGGCCATGCGGGACGGGAATTTCCGCAAGCGGCTCACGGTGTCCGGGGACGGCGTGATGTCGGAGATCGCGGCTGTGTTCAACGAGGTGGCCGACCGGAATCTGCACTTGACGGGTGAGCTGTCGCGGGTGCGGCGGGTGGTGGGGCGTGAGGGAAAGCTCACGGAACGGCTGGAGACGGGCGCCTGCGAGGGTTCCTGGGCCGCGGCCATCGACGCCTCGAACGCGCTCGTCGACGATCTCGTGCGACCGGTCTCCGAGGTCGGCCGGGTGCTGTCCGCGGTGGCGGAGGGCGACCTGTCGCCGCGCATGGAGCTCAGGACGCAGGCACCGGACGGGACCGGGCATCCGCTGCGCGGTGAGTTCCTGAAGGTCGGCCGGACCGTCAACAACCTGGTGGACCAGCTGTCGACGTTCACGGACGAGGTCACGCGGGTGGCCAGCGAGGTCGGTACCGAGGGCAAGCTGGGCGGACAGGCGCGGGTGCGCGGCATGTCCGGTTCGTGGAAGGACCTGACGGAGTCCGTCAACACGATGGCCAACCGGCTCACCGCGCAGGTGCGTGACATCGCGCTGGTGACCACGGCGGTCGCGCGGGGTGACCTGTCGCGCAAGGTCACCGTGCACGTGGCCGGCGAGATGCTGGAGCTGAAGAACACCGTCAACACGATGGTGGAGCAGCTGTCCTCGTTCTCCTCCGAGGTGACCCGAGTCGCCCGTGAGGTGGGTACGGAGGGCATCCTGGGCGGGCAGGCGCAGGTGCCGGGGGTCGCGGGGGTGTGGAAGGAGCTCACCGACTCCGTCAACACCATGGCGGGCAATCTCACCGCCCAGGTACGGGGGATCTCCCAGGTCACCACGGCCGTGGCCAGCGGTGACCTGTCGCAGAAGGTGACCGTCCCGGCGCGTGGCGAGGTCGCGCAGCTCGCCGAGACCATCAACCAGATGACGGAGACGCTGCGGATCTTCGCCGACGAGGTCACCCGGGTGGCCAACGAGGTCGGGGCCGAGGGACAGCTCGGCGGGCAGGCGAACGTACCGGGCGCGGCGGGTACCTGGAAGGACCTGACGGACTCCGTCAACACGGTGTTCCGGAACCTGACCACACAGGTGAGGGACATCGCCGCGGTGACGACGGCGGTGGCCAACGGTGACCTCTCGCAGAAGGTCACCGTCGACGTGGCCGGCGAGATGCTGGAGCTGAAGAACACCGTCAACACGATGGTCGACCAGCTGTCGTCGTTCGGTGCTGAGGTCACCCGCGTGGCGCGGGAGGTCGGTGTCGAGGGTGAGCTGGGCGGGCAGGCGCAGGTGCCGGGGGCGGCGGGTACCTGGAAGGACCTGACGGACTCCGTCAACACGGCGTTCCGCAACCTCACCGGCCAGGTGCGCAACATCGCCCAGGTGACGACGGCGGTGGCCAACGGCGACCTCTCGCAGAAGGTCACGGTGGACGTCTCCGGCGAGATGCTCCAGCTGAAGAACACCGTCAACACGATGGTGGACCAGCTGTCGAGCTTCGCCGACCAGGTGACGCGGATGGCACGGGACGTGGGCACGGAGGGCCGCCTGGGCGGTCAGGCGCGTGTGGACGGTGTGTCGGGTACGTGGAAGGAGCTCACCGACTCCGTCAACTCGATGGCCGGGAACCTGACCTCGCAGGTGCGCAACATCGCTCAGGTGACGACGGCCGTGGCCCGGGGTGACCTGTCGCAGAAGATCGACGTCGACGCGCGCGGGGAGATTCTCGAGCTGAAGAACACCATCAACACGATGGTCGACCAGCTCTCCGCCTTCGCCGACCAGGTCACCAAGGTGGCCCGCGAGGTGGGCACGGACGGCCGCCTCGGCGGTCAGGCGCAGGTGCCCGGCGTGGCCGGCGTGTGGCGCGACCTGACCGACTCGGTGAACGGCATGGCCGGCAATCTCACCGCCCAGGTGCGCAACATCGCCCAGGTCGCGACCGCGGTGGCCCGGGGTGACCTGTCGCAGAAGATCACCGTGGACGCGCGCGGGGAGATCCTGGAGCTGAAGAACACCCTGAACACGATGGTCGACCAGTTGTCGTCGTTCGCCCAGGAGGTCACGCGCGTCGCGCGTGAGGTGGGCACCGAGGGCATGCTCGGCGGTCAGGCGGAGGTCCAGGGGGTCGCGGGCACCTGGAAGGACCTCACGCAGTCCGTGAACTTCATGGCGAACAACCTGACCATCCAGGTCCGCAACATCGCCGAGGTCACCACGGCGGTCGCCAAGGGCGACCTGTCGAAGAAGATCACCGTCGACGCCAAGGGCGAGATCCTCGAGCTCGTCACGACGGTCAACACGATGGTCGACCAGTTGTCCAGCTTCGCCGAGCAGGTGACCCGGGTGGCCCGTGAGGTGGGTACGGAGGGCATTCTGGGCGGGCAGGCGCGGGTGCCGGGTGTCACGGGCATCTGGAAGGACCTCAGCGACAACGTCAACCTGATGGCCAACAACCTGACCATGCAGGTGCGCAACATCTCCCAGGTGTCGGCCGCGGTCGCCAACGGTGACCTGACCCGGCAGGTCACGATCGAGGCGAGCGGCGAGGTGGCGCAGCTCGCCGACACGATCAACACGATGGTCAAGACGCTGAGCTCGTTCGCCGACCAGGTCACCAAGGTGGCCCGTGAGGTGGGCACGGACGGCATCCTGGGCGGACAGGCGCGCGTGCCGGGCGTGGCAGGCACGTGGAAGGACCTCACCGAGTCGGTGAACCAGATGGCGTCCAACCTGACCGGCCAGGTGCGCAACATCGCCATGGTCACCACCGCCATCGCCAAGGGTGACCTGACCAAGAAGATCGACATCGACGCCCGCGGTGAGATCCTCGAGCTCAAGACGACGATCAATACCATGGTCGACCAGCTGTCCAGCTTCGCCGAGGAGGTCACCCGGGTGGCCCGCGAGGTGGGCACCGAGGGGCAGCTCGGCGGCCAGGCACGCGTGCGTGACGTCGACGGCACCTGGCGGGACCTGACGGAGTCCGTGAACGAGATGGCCGGGAACCTGACCCGGCAGGTGCGTGCCATCGCGCGCGTGGCGACCGCGGTGACCCGTGGCGACCTGAACCTGAAGATCGACGTCGACGCCTCCGGCGAGATCCAGGAGCTCCAGGACTACATCAACAAGATGATCGCCAACCTGCGCGACACCACGATCGCCAACAAGGAGCAGGACTGGCTCAAGGGCAACCTGGCCCGCATCTCCGCGCTGATGCAGGGCCGCCGCGACCTGGATGACGTGGCCTCGCTGATCATGAGCGAGCTGACGCCGGTGGTCTCCGCGCAGCACGGCGCGTTCTTCCTGGCGATGCCGCTGGTGGACGGCAAGGACCTGAACGCGGAGAGCGAGGAGGCGTACGAGCTGCGGATGCTCGGTTCGTACGGGTACTCGATGGGCTCCATGCCGACGTCGTTCCGGCCGGGTGAGGGGCTCATCGGCACGGCCGCCCAGGAGAAGCGCACGATCCTGGTGGAGAACGCGCCCAGCGGCTACCTGAAGATCTCCTCCGGGCTCGGCGAGGCGCCGCCCGCGCAGGTGATCGTGCTTCCGGTGCTCTTCGAGGGCAAGGTGCTCGGCATCATCGAGCTCGCGTCCTTCACGCCGTTCACGCAGATCCAGAAGGACTTCCTCAACCAGATCGCCGAGATGATCGCGACCAGCGTCAACACCATCTCCGTCAACACCAAGACGGAGGTGCTGCTGAAGCAGTCGCAGGAGCTGACCGAGCAACTCCGGCTCCGGTCGGAGGAACTGGAACAGCGGCAGAAGGCGCTCCAGGCCTCCAACGCCGAGCTGGAGGAGAAGGCCGAGCTGCTGGCCCAGCAGAACCGTGACATCGAGGTGAAGAACACCGAGATCGAGGAGGCGCGGCAGGTCCTGGAGGAGCGCGCCGAGCAGCTCGCGGTCTCCATGCGCTACAAGAGCGAGTTCCTGGCCAACATGTCGCACGAGCTGCGCACGCCGCTGAACTCGCTGCTGATCCTGGCGAAGCTGCTCGCCGACAACGCCGAGGCCAACCTCTCCCCGAAGCAGGTCGAGTTCGCCGAGACCATCCACGGGGCGGGTTCCGACCTGCTCCAGCTGATCAATGACATCCTGGACCTGTCGAAGGTCGAGGCGGGCAAGATGGACGTCTCCCCGACGCGTATCGCGCTGGTCCAGCTCGTGGACTACGTGGAGGCCACCTTCCGGCCGCTGACCGCGGAAAAGGGCCTCGACCTGTCGGTGCGGGTCTCGCCGGAGCTGCCCGCCACGCTGCACACGGACGAGCAGCGGCTGCTCCAGGTGCTGCGGAACCTGCTGTCCAACGCGGTGAAGTTCACCGATTCCGGGTCGGTCGAGCTGGTCATCCGCCCGGCCGGTACGAACGTGCCGGTGGGCATCCGGGAACAGTTGCTGGAGGCCGGGTCGCTGACCGACCCGGACGCGCCGCTGATCGCGTTCTCCGTGACCGACACCGGCATCGGCATCGCCGCCAGCAAGATGCGGGTGATCTTCGAGGCGTTCAAGCAGGCGGACGGCACCACCAGCCGCAAGTACGGCGGTACGGGCCTCGGGCTGTCGATCTCGCGGGAGATCGCTCAGCTGCTCGGCGGTGAGATCCACGCGCAGAGCGAACCGGGGCGCGGCTCGACGTTCACGCTGTATCTGCCGCTGCACCCCAGCGAACTGCCGCCGCAGGGTTACCAGCAGTCGCTGCCCGCGCTGGAGGCGGGCGACCTGGTCGCTTCGGAGGCCCGCTCGAGCGAGCTGTCCCCCGCGGAGATCGAGACGCCGGCCGAGGTGAAGTCGTACCGGGAGACCCAGAACGGCGCCGCCGCGCTCTTCCGGCGCCGTCGCCGCGGCACCCCGCCGAACGAGCAGCGCACCGACCACTGGCCGGCCGCCGAGCAGGAGGCGGCGCCCGCGTCGCACCGGCCGGTGCGGTTCGGCGGGGAGAAGGTGCTGATCGTCGACGACGACATCCGCAACGTCTTCGCGCTCACCAGCGTCCTGGAGCAGCACGGCCTGTCCGTGCTGTACGCGGAGAACGGCCGCGAGGGCATCGAGGTCCTGGAGCAGCACGACGACGTGGCGGTCGTGCTGATGGACATCATGATGCCCGAGATGGACGGGTACGCGACCACCACGGCGATCCGCCGGATGCCCCAGTTCGCCGGGCTGCCGATCGTGGCGCTGACCGCCAAGGCGATGAAGGGCGACCGGGAGAAGGCGATCGAGTCGGGTGCTTCCGACTATGTGACGAAGCCGGTCGATCCCGATCACCTGTTGACGGTGATGGAGCAGTGGATGCGTGCGGAATGAGCGTCGGGTGAGCACGGCCTGATCGCCGAATGAGCGCGGCATGATCGTGGAATGAGCGCGGCATGATCGTGGAATGAGCGCGGCATGATCGTGGAATGAGCGCGGCATGAGCGCTCAGTGACCGTGTGGGCGGGCTCGGGTGAAAGTCGGGTGAAGGTGCCGGGAAGCCGCGAAGTGTGTGCGATGTTGTTGAAGGAGGGGGGTCGCGGAGGTGTGGAAGTGCGGGAATCGGGGAACCTTCTGGTCTCGCGCCGCGTTTCCGCTCTGTGCACAGTGACATCGCGGTGACAGGGTGTGGCGACAGGCGGGGTGCGGCTACCATGACCGGCACAAGGACGGGCGGCGAAAGGGAGTCGTCCCCTGGGGCGGCGCCCGGTGTACCGCCGGGGCGAGGAGGGCGGGCCATGGTGCAGAAGGCCAAGATCCTCCTGGTCGATGACCGGCCGGAGAATCTGCTGGCGCTGGAGGCCATCCTCTCTGCGCTCGATCAGACGCTGGTGCGGGCATCGTCCGGGGAGGAAGCGCTCAAAGCACTGCTCACGGACGATTTCGCGGTCATCCTGCTGGACGTCCAGATGCCGGGAATGGACGGTTTCGAAACCGCCGCGCACATCAAACGGCGGGAACGGACCCGGGACATCCCGATCATCTTCCTCACCGCCATCAACCACGGCCCGCACCACACCTTCCGGGGCTACGCGGCGGGCGCGGTGGACTACATCTCCAAGCCGTTCGACCCCTGGGTGCTGCGCGCGAAGGTCTCCGTTTTCGTCGAGCTGTACATGAAGAACTGCCAGCTGCGGGAGCAGGCCGCGCTGCTGCGGCTGCAGTTGGAGGGCGGCAACGGCAAGGGCGCGGTCGGCGGCGGCAAGGAGTCGGCCGGACTCCTCGCCGAGCTGTCCGCCCGGCTCGCGGCGGTCGAGGAGCAGGCCGAGGCCCTGTCCAAGCAGCTTGACGACGACTCGGCGGACGCGGCCGCGGTGGCCACCGCCGCCCATCTCGAACGCAAACTGACGGGGTTGCGGCGTGCGCTCGACGCCCTGGAGCCGGGCACGGGCGGCGGCGCGCCGATGCCGTCGCAGAACTGACGCCCGCGGCGGCCGCAGTTGCGTATGAGCGGGCGTCAGTCCCGCGCACTCCCAAGGACGACACGAACGGGTGAAGCCGTGGCCACACGTGTCCGCTGTCGTCTCCCCCGGTAACCTCACATCCATGGCCTCACGTCCTTCCGCAGCCAAGAAACAGCCCGCCAAGAGGGCGGCCGCTCCGGCGAAAGCTGCGGCCAAGCAGGCCGCCGCGAGGAAGGCCCCGGCGAAGAAGGTGCCCGCCAAGAAGGCCGCGGCGCGCAAGGCCGTACCCCCGCCCAAGCCCGCCCCCAGTCCCACCGGGGGCGTCTACCGGCTGGTGCGCGCCCTCTGGCTCGGCCTGGCGCACGCCGTGGGCGCCGTCTTCCGCGGCATAGGCCAGGGAGCGAAGAACCTCGACCCGGCCCACCGCAAGGACGGCGTGGCGCTGCTGCTGCTCGGCATCGCGCTGATCGTCGCCGCCGGCACCTGGGCCGATCTGCGCGGCCCCGTGGGCGACCTCGTGGAGATCCTGGTGACCGGCGCCTTCGGCCGACTCGACCTGCTGGTGCCGATACTGCTCGCGGCCGTCGCCGTGCGTTTCATCCGGCACCCCGAGAAGCCGGAGGCCAACGGCCGGATCGTCATCGGTCTGTCCGCGCTCGTCATCGGCGTGCTCGGCCAGGTCCACATCGCCTGCGGCTCGCCCGCCCGCAGCGACGGCATGCAGGCCATAAGGGACGCGGGGGGACTCATCGGCTGGGGGGCGGCGACCCCGCTGACGTACGCCATGACCGAGGTCCTGGCCGTGCCGCTGCTCGTGCTGCTGACGGTCTTCGGGCTGCTCGTGGTCACCGCCACCCCGGTCAACGCCATCCCGCAGCGGCTGCGCGCGCTGGGCGTGCGCCTGGGGCTCCTGCCCGATCCCGCCGACGACGAGTTCGACGAGTTCACCGACGACGACCAGCGGTACGAGGACCAGTGGCGCGAGGCGCTGCCCGCGCGCCCCCGCAGGCGCCGCAGCGCCCCCGAGGCGTACGACCCCGACGACGCGGAGCAGGAGGCACTCGCCAAGCGCCGGAGTCGCCCCAGGCGCTCGGCGGTGCCGCAGCCCGCCATGGACCGGCAGCCGGACGCCGTGGACATCGCCGCCGCCGCCGCGGCCGACCTCGACGGCGCCGTCCTGCACGGCATGCCGCCCTCGCGGGTCGTCGCCGACCTCACCCAGGGCGTCAGCGTCGGCGACCGGGAGGACACCACCCCGACGCCCGTACCGGCCCCCGCGCCGGCTCCGGAGCGGACCACGGCGCCCGTGCCGGCCCCGGCCGCGCGGCCGCGGCAGGACAAGCTCAGGTCCGGCCCGGTCCCCGACCTCACCAAGGCGGCCCCCGACGAGCCCCGGGACCTGCCGCCGCGCGCCGAGCAGCTCCAGCTCTCCGGCGACATCACCTACGCGCTGCCCGCCCTCGACCTGCTCACCCGCGGAGGCCCCGGCAAGGCGCGCAGCGCCGCCAACGACGTGATCGTCGCCGCGCTCACCAACGTCTTCACCGAGTTCAAGGTCGACGCGGCCGTCACCGGCTTCACGCGCGGCCCGACGGTCACCCGCTACGAGGTCGAGCTCGGCCCCGCCGTGAAGGTCGAGCGGATCACCGCGCTGACCAAGAACATCGCCTACGCCGTCGCCAGCCCCGACGTACGGATCATCAGCCCCATCCCCGGCAAGTCCGCGGTCGGCATCGAGATCCCCAACACCGACCGGGAGATGGTCAACCTCGGTGACGTGCTGCGGCTGGCGGAGTCCGCGGAGGACGACGACCCGATGCTGGTGGCCTTCGGCAAGGACGTCGAGGGCGGCTACGTCATGCACTCGCTGGCGAAGATGCCGCACATGCTGGTCGCCGGGGCCACCGGCTCCGGCAAGTCCTCCTGCATCAACTGCCTGATCACCTCGGTCATGATGCGGGCCACCCCGGAGGACGTCCGGATGATCCTCGTCGACCCCAAGCGGGTGGAGCTGACCGCCTACGAGGGCATCCCGCACCTCATCACGCCGATCATCACCAACCCCAAGCGGGCCGCCGAGGCGCTGCAGTGGGTCGTGCGCGAGATGGACCTGCGCTACGACGACCTGGCGGCCTACGGCTACCGGCACATCGACGACTTCAACCGCGCCGTGCGCGAGGGGAAGGCCAAGCCGCCGGAAGGCAGCGAGCGTGAGCTCCAGCCGTACCCGTACCTGCTGGTGATCGTCGACGAGCTGGCCGACCTGATGATGGTCGCGCCGCGCGACGTCGAGGACGCGATCGTGCGCATCACCCAGCTCGCCCGCGCGGCGGGCATCCACCTGGTGCTCGCCACCCAGCGCCCGTCGGTGGACGTCGTCACCGGTCTGATCAAGGCGAACGTGCCCTCCCGGCTCGCCTTCGCCACCTCCTCGCTCGCCGACTCGCGGGTCATCCTCGACCAGCCGGGTGCCGAGAAGCTGATCGGCAAGGGCGACGGGCTGTTCCTGCCGATGGGGGCGAACAAGCCGACCCGTATGCAGGGCGCGTTCGTGACCGAGGCCGAGGTCGCGGCCGTCGTCCAGCACTGCAAGGACCAGATGGCGCCCGTCTTCCGGGACGACGTCACGGTCGGTACCAAACAGAAGAAGGAGATCGACGAGGACATCGGCGACGACCTCGACCTGCTGTGCCAGGCGGCCGAGCTGGTGGTGTCCACGCAGTTCGGGTCCACCTCCATGCTCCAGCGCAAGCTGCGCGTCGGCTTCGCCAAGGCCGGGCGGCTGATGGACCTGATGGAGTCGCGCGGCGTCGTGGGACCGAGCGAGGGGTCCAAGGCTCGTGACGTTCTTGTGAAACCCGATGACCTGGACGGCGTGCTCGCGGTGATACGCGGGGAGTCTGAGGGGTAGGGATTGTTCCAAGGGACGCGGGCCGTCCGGTGGCCGGGACGGGGCCGGGCGGCAGCTCGGTCGTGATCCACCCGTTAGGGAGCGGCGGGCAACCGTTTCCCGTTGTCGCACGTCAAGTTGAGCGAGAGGACAGGCGCGGACTCCGTTCCGGGGTGCGTGCCTGGCCCGTCGTCGGTATGTCGGGCCATACCGATGGCGTACCGAGCCCAACCGCCCGGTTGCCCCACCCTTTTGCACCCCCCCTAGACTGAACTTCCAGCACAGGTGGCTACACGCTCGAAAGGCGCCCCCGTGTCCATCGGCAACTCTCCTGAAGACGAGCGTCCGTTCCACGACGTCTCCGAGGAAGCCCGTACCTCCATCGGCCGTACGCTGCAGCAGGCACGCATCGCCGCCGGGCTCACCGTCGACGACGTCAGCAGCGCCACCCGGGTCCGTATCGCCATCGTGCGCGCCATCGAGGCGGACAACTTCGCACCCTGCGGCGGTGACGTGTACGCCCGCGGGCACATCCGGACCCTGGCCAGGGCCGTACGCCTCGACCCGGCCCCGCTGCTGGCCCAGTTCGACGCCGAGCACGGCGGACGCCCCGCCCCGACCCCGGCCGCCCCGCTGTTCGAGGCGGAACGTATCCGCCCCGAGCGGCGCGGGCCGAACTGGACCGCGGCCATGGTCGCCGCCATCGTCGCGGTGATCGGCTTCGTCGGGTTCACGGTCGTCAAGGGCGGCGACTCGGGCAACGACGAGAAGGGGCAGGTCGCCGGGGGAGCCACACCCGCGAAGAGCAAGGCCGCCTCGCCCACGCCCAAGAAGGACAAGCCCGCCGACCCGAAGGCCGAGCCGTCCGACAGCGCCATCGCCGCCGCGCCCCAGGACAAGGTGACCGTCCGGGTCACCGCCGCGGACGGGCGCAGCTGGATCTCGGCCAAGGACCACAACGGCCGCATGCTGTTCGACGGGCTCCTCAACAAGGGCGAGTCCAAGACCTTCCAGGACAGCTCGAAGATCAACCTCATCCTGGGTGACGCCGGCGCGATCCAGCTCTACGTCAACGGCAAGAAGATCGAGGACGACTTCCAGCCCGGCGCCGTGGAACGGCTGACGTACACCAAGGGCGACCCCGAGGTCGGCTAGGGCCTGTCTGACCCTTCCCGTCGTCGCCCGGAGGGCGGCCGCGCGGCGTCAGGTGCGTGCTCTGGGGGTCCCCCGGCCGAAGGCTGGGGGAGTGCCGGGCATGCACCCACGTACGGGATGTACCTGGGTGTGTGCCCGGTGCGGCGAGAGCACGCACCTGACGCCGCGCGGCATGACGGGAATGGTCAGACATGCCCTAGGACCGCCGGGCACGGGCGGCCGCAGGGGGGTGTCTTCGCACGGGGTCGGCCGCGATCGGCCAACCCCGTCGACGTGGGGTGTCGGTGGGACGAAGTACTCTTGAGCCCATGCCTGAACGCCGTACCGTCGCACTCGTCACTCTCGGCTGCGCCCGTAACGAGGTGGACTCGGAGGAGCTCGCAGGCCGTTTGGAGGCGGACGGCTGGCAGCTCGTCGAGGACGCCGGGGACGCAGACGTCGCCGTGGTCAACACCTGTGGTTTCGTCGAGGCCGCCAAGAAGGACTCCGTGGACGCCCTTCTGGAGGCCAACGACCTCAAGGGGCACGGCAGAACCCAGGCCGTCGTGGCGGTGGGCTGCATGGCCGAGCGGTACGGCAAGGAGCTCGCCGAGGCCCTGCCCGAGGCCGACGGCGTGCTCGGCTTCGACGACTACGCGGACATCTCCGACCGCCTGAGGACGATCCTGTCCGGCGGCGTCCACGCCTCCCACACCCCGCGCGACCGCCGCAAGCTGCTGCCGATCAGCCCGGCCGAGCGGCAGACGGCGACCGAGGTGGCCCTGCCCGGGCACGGTGCCCCGGCCGACCTGCCCGAGGGCCTGGCCCCGCAGTCGGGCCCCCGCGCGCCGCTGCGCCGCCGGCTGGACGGCGCCCCGGTCGCCTCGGTGAAGCTCGCCTCCGGCTGTGACCGGCGCTGCTCCTTCTGCGCCATCCCGTCCTTCCGCGGCTCCTTCATCTCCCGCCGCCCGAGCGACGTGCTGAACGAGACGCGGTGGCTGGCCGAGCAGGGCGTCAAGGAGATCATGCTGGTCTCCGAGAACAACACCTCCTACGGCAAGGACCTGGGCGACATCCGCTTGCTGGAGTCCCTGCTGCCCGAGCTGGCGGAGGTCGACGGAATCGAACGGGTGCGTGTCAGCTACCTCCAGCCGGCCGAGATGCGCCCGGGCCTGATCGACGTGCTGACCTCCACCCCGAAGGTCGCCCCCTACTTCGACCTCTCCTTCCAGCACTCCGCGCCCGGCGTGCTGCGCGCGATGCGGCGCTTCGGTGACACCGACCGCTTCCTGGAGCTGCTCGACACCATCCGGGGCAAGGCCCCGCAGGCCGGCGTGCGGTCGAACTTCATCGTGGGCTTCCCCGGCGAGTCCGAGGCGGACCTGGCCGAGCTGGAGCGCTTCCTGAACGGCGCGCGGCTGGACGCCATCGGCGTCTTCGGCTACTCCGACGAGGAGGGCACGGAGGCGGCGACCTACGACGGCAAGCTCGACGACGACGTCGTCGCCGAGCGGCTGGCGCACATCTCCCGGCTGGCCGAGGAACTCGTCTCGCAGCGGGCCGAGGAGCGCGTGGGCGAGACCGTGCACGTCCTCGTGGAGTCCGTGGACGACGAGGAGGGCGTGTACGGCCGTGCGGCGCACCAGGCCCCGGAGACGGACGGGCAGGTACTGCTCACGAGCGGCGCCGGTCTGAGCGTCGGCCGTATGGTCGAGGCGAAGGTGATCGGTACGGAAGGTGTCGACCTCGTCGCCGAGCCGCTCGAGGGCTCGGTCGGCTGTCATGAGGAGGCAGGCAGATGACCGGAGTCCCGGCGTCCGCCGCGGGCGGTCCCTCCGGCGCGCAGGGCGCCGCGAGCTCCGCCGGTACCTCCGGCGCGGCGGCCGGTTCGGGCTCCGGCGCCACTGCTTCCGGCGGCTCCGCCGACGGTGCGCAGGGCACGGCCAGGGCGCCCCGGGGCGGAAAGCTGGCGGCGGCGGCCGTCAACCAGGCCAGCGTCTGGAACGTGGCCAATCTGCTGACCATGCTCCGGCTGCTCCTGGTGCCCGGCTTCGTGGCGCTGATGCTGGCCGACGGCGGGTACGACCCGGCGTGGCGCTCGCTCGCCTGGGCGGCCTTCGCCATCGCCATGATCACCGACCTGTTCGACGGTCACCTGGCGCGTACGTACAACCTCGTCACCGACTTCGGGAAGATCGCCGACCCGATCGCCGACAAGGCCATCATGGGGGCGGCGCTGGTCTGCCTGTCCGCGCTGGGCGATCTGCCGTGGTGGGTCACGGCCGTCATCCTCGGGCGGGAACTCGGGATCACGCTCCTGCGTTTTCTGGTCATCCGGTACGGCGTCATACCGGCGAGCCGGGGCGGCAAGCTGAAGACGCTCACCCAGGGCGTGGCCGTGGGGATGTATGTGCTGGCGCTGACGGGATGGCTGGCGAGCCTGAGGTTCTGGGTGATGGCGGCGGCGGTCGTTCTGACCGTTGTGACCGGTCTCGACTATGTGAGACAGGCCATTGTGCTGCGTCGGCGGGGAATCGCCGAGCGCCGGGCGGCGTTGGAAGAGACGGAAGCGTGAGTTCCCCGGCCACTGAAGTGGTGCGACTACTGAAGGTGAAGGGCGAGACGGTCGCCGTCGCCGAGTCGCTCACCGGTGGTCTGGTAGCGGCGGACATCACAGCGGTCCCTGGGGCGTCCAAGGTGTTCCGGGGGTCGGTCACCGCGTACGCCACCGATCTGAAGCATGAGTTGCTGGGTGTCGACGACACCCTGCTGGCCCAGCGCGGGGCGGTCGACGCGCAGGTCGCGGCCCAGATGGCGGCCGGGGTGCGCATGGCGCTGGGCGCCGACTGGGGGCTCGCGACGACGGGAGTCGCCGGTCCGGACCCGCAGGACGGGCAGCCCGTCGGGACGGTCTTCGTGGCCGTGGAGGGTCCGTCCGGGACCGGTGCCGGTTCTGCCGGTGGCGGAAAAGTCGTGGCTCTGCGGTTGAACGGCAACCGCGCGGAAATTCGTATGGAGAGTGTACGGAGCGTGCTCGCACTGCTTCTCGAGCAACTTGCGAGCGAACCCAGCGGAAATGAGCGGGCACAGGATACGGAACGGAACGGGGGGTTTTGATGTTTGCAGCCCTGAGTGAACACGACATCGCTCCCCGCACGGCCGCGGCGCAAGGCGGTACGGTGGGGCGAGAAGGATGCGGCTACGCGGTCCGAGGAGGGAGCCACCGATGATTCTGCTCCGTCGCCTGCTGGGTGACGTGCTGCGTCGGCAGCGCCAGCGCCAGGGCCGTACTCTGCGCGAAGTCTCCTCGTCCGCCCGAGTCTCGCTCGGCTATCTCTCCGAGGTGGAGCGGGGGCAGAAGGAGGCTTCCTCCGAGCTGCTCGCCGCCATCTGCGACGCGCTGGACGTACGGATGTCCGAGCTCATGCGGGAAGTGAGCGACGAGCTCGCCCTCGCCGAGCTGGCCCAGTCTGCTGCGGCCACCGAGCCCGTACCCACGCCGGTTCGCCCGATGCTGGGTTCCGTGTCGGTGACCGGTGTGCCACCGGAACGGGTGACCATCAAGGCGCCCGCCGAGGCGGTGGATGTCGTCGCCGCCTGACGCGACACGTGTGAGGCCCCGGCCGGGGCCGGCTCCGGGGAGACCCGGGGAGGCACCGGCCGGGGCCTTCGTGCTGCTGCCTCCGTTTGCCGGTGCCGGGTGGCGCGGTCATCGTGGAGGGACGTGACGGGGGGCGAGGCATCGGAGGATGCGCATGTCCGTCGTGAAGAGCGCGCTGTCCGACGCGGACCTGAAGACCGTGTCGGAGGCGTTGCAGGGTGCCCTGGTGGATCTGGTGGACCTGTCGCTGGTCGCCAAGCAGGTCCACTGGAACATCGTCGGTCCCAGGTTCCGTCCGATCCACCTCCAGCTCGACGAGGTCGTCGCCTCCGCGCGGGCCCACTCCGACACCGTCGCGGAACGGGCGTCGACGCTCGGCGTCCCGCCCGACGGGCGCGCGGCGACCGTGGCGGCCGGCAGCGGCATCGCCACGGCGCCCTCGGGCTGGGTCAAGGACAAGGACGCGGTGCGGGCGCTGGTGGACGCGCTGGGCGTGGTGATCAGGCGGATGCGGGACCGGGTGGCGGCGACCGGGGACCCGGATCCGGTGTCCCAGGACATCTTCATCGCCGTCACCGCGGATCTCGAGAAGCATCACTGGATGTTCCAGGCCGAGAACGCGTGAGCCGGCCGGGGACTCGTCGGCCCGGTGTCAGCCCGGCGTTGACGCTTCGGGCCGACGAGTCCCCCGGCGTTGCATCAGTGAGCCGTTGGTGCGCCTCCCCGGCGGGTTCGGTGGCGTTCTAGCGTCCGGCTGGAGGAGGCGGCCATGGTGGGGCGGACAGTGCGCTGGGGAGTCGTCCTGGGACTCGGGACGGTGTGGTGGTGGGCCGTGGTGCGGATCGCCGTGGGTGACGGGGGCGTGGTGGAGGGGGCGGTCGCCACCGGGGGGTGGGGGCTGAGCCTGCTGCCGGTGCACTGTGTGCCGAAGCGGCGGGTGGCACGGGCGGCGGCGGGGGACCTCACCAGGGCATCGCCACTCCACCGTTCGGACGCAGGATCTGGCCCGTCGTGAAGGAGGACGCGTCGGACGCCAGGTGCAGTACGGCGTGCGCGATGTCGTCGGCCTCGCCGACCCGGCCGAGCGGGGACATGCGGGCCATCAGGGCCTCGGTGTGCGCCTGGGCCTCGTGGTCGTGGCGGTCGGTCATCGGTGTGCGGATCCAGCCGGGGGCGACCGCGTTGACGCGGATGCCGTGCCGGCCGACCTCGGTCGCCAGCGTCTTGGTCAGCTGGACCACGGCCGCCTTCGCCACGCCGTAGCAGAGCAGCCCCGGTCCGCCGGTGTCGATCGCGCCCGACGCCATGGTGATGATGCTGCCCCGGGTGTGCCGGTCGAGCATCAGCCGGGCAGCCTCCTGGCAGGCGTACAGGACGCCCTTGAAGTTGACGTCCATCACTCGGTCGAGGTCCTCGTCCCGGGTCTGGAGGACGGGGCTGCTGTGCATGACGCCGGCGATCGCCGCCATCACGTCGAGCCGCTCGCAGGAGCGGACCGCCGCGCCCAGCCGGGCGCGGTCGGTGACGTCGAGGGAGTGGGTGCGGGCGGTGCCGCCGCGGTCCTCGATGAGGCTCGCCGTCTCGTGCAGGCCCTCCGTGTCGCGGTCGGCGCAGTGCACCGTCGCGCCCGCCTCGGCGAGCAGGACGGCCGAGGCCCGGCCGATGCCACTGGCGGCGCCGGTGACGAATGCGGTGCGTCCGGTGAGGTCGTACGCCTTGACGGGCATGCAGAGACGGTACGAGCGTTCCTGACGGGTCGTCAATTGGCTGTGCGCCGATAGCGGTCCCGCCATTTCTGCGGGGCTCCGGGCACAGGGGCCGGACCTCGCTGGCAGGTGGGGCACCAGTAGGTGGGGCGTTCCTGGCTGCCGTCGCCCTGGTCGGCGACGCGGACCGGCGTGTGGCAGCGCAGGCAGGGACGGGGTGCGCGGCCGTACACGAACAGGTCGTGGTGGCGGACGCCCGTCGTCTGCCTGACCGGGCGGTCACGGTTCGCCTCGAGGAGCCTCTTGGCGAGGCCGGGCAGCCGGTCGGCGCGGTCCGCCGGCAGCGCGCCGACGGGCAGCCACGGGGTCACGCCGAGCACGAAGCAGAGCTCGCACTTGTAGACGTTGCCGATGCCGGCGAGATTGCGCTGGTCGAGCAGGGCCTCACCGACCGGGCGGGCGGGGTCGGCCAGCAGGTTGGCCAGTGCGCGCTGGGGATCCCAGTCCGGGCCGAGCAGATCGGGGCCGAGGTGGCCGACGACGCGCTCCTCCTCCCCGGAGCGCAGGAACTCCAGGACCGGCAGCCGGTAGCCGACGGCGGCGAGGTCGGTGGTGCCGAGGACGGCCCGGATCTGGTGGGCGGGGCCGCCCCGCCAGCGCTCGTCGGGTCCGTAGACCTTCCAGGCACCCTCCATGCGGAGGTGGGTGTGCAGTGTCAGCCCGCCCTCGATCCGTGTGAGCAGGTGCTTGCCGCGCGGGACGGTGCCGAGGACGGTGCGGCCGGCGAGGTCGACCGTGGCGTACTTCGGCACCCGGAAGTCGCTGCGGGTCAGCACCTTGCCCGCGAGCGCGTCGTGCAGCCGCCTCGCGGTCTGCCAGACCGTGTCACCTTCGGGCATGCGTCAAGGGTGACACGACGGGGCCGGCCCGCGACGGACCGCGCGGTCGCCCCGCGGCCCCGGTGCTGATCAGGCCCTGAGCCGCAGACCTCGCGGGGTGGCGATGAATCCCGCTCCTTCCAGGACGGTGCCCACGGGGGAGGTGAGGGCCGCGGCGCCGTTGACGCGCTCCACCGTGACCGTGCCGAGACTGCCCGCTCGGGCGGCGGCCGCCAGGGCGTCCGCGGCCGCGCGGAGGCGGGGGTCGTCGGCCGCCTCCCCGTCCGGAGCGCAGGGCCAGGCCAGCAGTGTCTTGCCGCCCCGCTCCATGTACAGCGTCAGCTCGCCGTCGACCAGCACCACCAGCGAGCCCGCCTTGCGGCCCGGCTTGTGCCCCGCTCCGTCCGGCGGCTCGGGCCAGGGCAGGGCGGCGCCGTAGGCGTTCGCCGGATCGGCGGCGGCCAGGACGACCGCCCGGGAGTCGGGGGCCGAAGGCGTACGGGTGCCCGGGGCGCCGTAGCCGGAGTCGTACGGCAGGACGGTGCCGCCCCGGGGGCCGCCGTAGCCGGGCGAGGCCGGACGGGACGCGGCGTCGCGCGGGGAGACGTAGTCGCCCGGGCCGGTGCGGTGGTCGGCCGGCCAGTCGAAGTCGGCGGAGAAGTCCGCGATGCCGTGTTCGGCGTCGCCCTGGCCGAAGGGGTCCGAACCCACCGGGCTGCCGGTGGCGAAGGGCTGGAGTCCGGCGCCGCCGGAACCCGGGCCGGGCAGCCCCTCGCTCCGCTCGCGCGCGCTGGACACCGCGCGCAGCCGGTCCACGGCTCCGTCCATCGCGAACTGCGCGGCCCCGAGGCCCTCGACCACGTAGCCGCGCCGGGCCTGTCCGGTCTCCTCGAAGGCGGACAGGACGCGGTACACGGCGGAGAAACCGCCCTCGACGCCCTCCGCGGCGACCGCGCCCCGGGTGACCACGCCGTGCCGGTCGAGGAGGGCCCGGGCCAGGGCGTGGGCACGCACGGTCTGCTCCGGCTCGCGCCGGGGGAGCAGGGACCAGCGGCCCGCGACGGTCGGCGGCCCGCTGCGGGAGGCGGTTCGGGCGGTGGCCGTCAGCGAGCCGTAGCGCCCGCGCGGGACCGCGCGCTTGGCGCGGTGGGCGGTGGAGCCCGCGGTGCGGCCGGAACCCAGCAGGGAGCGCATCGGGGCCAGCGTGTCGTTGGTGAGCCGCCCCGACCAGGCCAGGTCCCATACCGCATCGGCGAGTTGGGGATCGGCCGCGTCCGGATGGGTGGTGGCGCGGACCTGGTCGGCTATCTGACGGAAGAACAGGCCGTAGCCCCCCGAGAGGGCGTCCAGGACGGACTGGTGAAGGGCGGTCAGCTCCAGGGGGTGGGGCGGCGGCAGCAACAGCGGTGCGGCGTCGGCCAGATACAGGGCCACCCAGCCGTCCTTGCCGGGCAGCGCGCCCGCGCCCGCCCACACCACCTCACCGGCGGCGGTGAGTTCGTCGAGCATCGACGGGGTGTAGTTCGCCACGCGCGACGGCAGAACCAGCTTCTCCAGGGCGGAAGCAGGCACGGACGCGCCCTGCACCTGCTCCACGGCGCGCACCAGCCCGTCGACGCCGCGCAGACCGTGCCCCCTGCCGATGTGCTGCCACTGCGGCAGGAACTGCGCGAGTGCGGCCGGCGGCACCGGCTCCAGCTCGTGCCGCAGGGCGGCCAGCGACCGACGGCGCAGACGGCGCAGCACGGCCGCGTCGCACCACTCCTGGCCGATGCCCGCCGGATGGAACTCACCCTGGACGACCCGCCCGCCCGCGGCCAGCCGCAGCAACGCGCCCTCGGTGACCGCCACACCCAGGCCGAAACGGGCCGCCGCCGTGGCCGACGTGAACGGGCCGTGGGTGCGGGCGTAGCGGGCGAGCAGGTCGCCCAGCGGGTCCTTGACCGGTTCGGTGAAGGCCTCGGGGACGCCGACCGGCAGCGCCGTGCCGAGGGCGTCGCGCAGGCGGCCCGCGTCCTCGATCGCCGCCCAGTGGTCGGTACCCGCGATGCGGACCCGGATGGCCCGGCGGGCGCCGGCCAGCTCCCGTGCCCAGTCCGGCCGGGCGCCCCGCTCGGCCAGCTCGGCCTCCGTGAGCGGCCCGAGCATCCGCAGCACGTCCGCGACGCCCTCGACGTCCTTGACGCGGCGGTCCTCGGTCAGCCACTGCAGCTCCCGCTCCAGCTCGGTCAGCACCTCCGCGTCCAGCAGCTCCCGCAGTTCCGCCTGGCCCAGCAGCTCGGCCAGCAGCCGGGAGTCCAGCGACAGGGCGGCCGCCCGGCGCTCGGCGAGGGGGGAGTCGCCCTCGTACAGGAACTGGGCGACGTACCCGAAGAGCAGGGAGCGGGCGAAGGGCGAGGGTTCGGGGGTGGTGATCTCGACCAGGCGGACCTTGCGGGACTCGATGTCACCCATCAGCTCGACCAGCCCGGGAACGTCGAAGACGTCCTGGAGGCACTCGCGGACCGCTTCCAGGACGATCGGGAACGAGCCGAACTCGCCGGCGACCTGCAGCAGCTGGGCGGCGCGCTGGCGCTGCTGCCACAGCGGGGTCCGCTTGCCGGGGTTGCGGCGCGGCAGCAGCAGGGCGCGGGCTGCACACTCGCGGAAGCGGGACGCGAACAGCGCCGAGCCGCCGACCTGGTCGGTGACGATCTGGTCGACCTCGCCCTTGTCGAAGGCGACGTCCGCCGCGCCCACGGGTGCCTGGTCGGTGTCGTACTCCGTGCCCCGGGACGCGCCGGCCTTCACCGGTTCCTGGTCGAGCAGGTCCAGGCCCATCAGGTCGGCGTCCGGCAGGCGCAGCACGATGCCGTCGTCGGCGTGCATGACCTGGGCGTCCATGCCGTAGCGCTCGGACAGGCGGGCGCCGAGCGCCAGCGCCCACGGGGCGTGCACCTGGGCGCCGAAGGGGGAGTGCACGACCACGCGCCAGTCGCCGAGCTCGTCGCGGAAGCGCTCCACGACGATCGTGCGGTCGTCCGGGACGTGACCGCAGGCCTCGCGCTGCTCGTCCAGGTACGACAGGACGTTGTCCGCCGCCCAGGCGTCGAGGCCGGCCGCGAGGAGCCGCAGCCGGGCGTCGTCCCTGGGCAGTGAGCCGACCTCGCGCAGGAACGCGCCCACCGCGCGGCCCAGTTCGAGCGGGCGCCCCAGCTGGTCGCCCTTCCAGAAGGGAAGCCTGCCCGGCACGCCCGGGGCGGGCGACACCAGGACGCGGTCGCGCGTGATGTCCTCGATGCGCCAGGAACTGGTGCCGAGCGTGAAGACGTCGCCGACCCGGGACTCGTAGACCATCTCCTCGTCGAGTTCGCCGACCCGGCCGCCGCCCTTCTTGGGGTCGGCACCGGCGAGGAAGACGCCGAAGAGCCCGCGGTCGGGGATCGTGCCCCCGGAGGTGACCGCGAGGCGCTGGGCCCCCGGGCGGCCGGTGACGGTGCCGGTCACGCGGTCCCACACCACGCGCGGGCGCAGTTCGGCGAAGGCGTCGGAAGGGTAGCGGCCGGCGAGCATGTCCAGGACGGCCGTGAACGCGGACTCGGGGAGTGAGGCGAAGGGGGCGGCACGGCGGACCGTGACGAGCAGGTCGTCGAACTGCCAGCTGTCCAGCGCCGTCATCGCGACCAGCTGCTGGGCGAGGACGTCCAACGGGTTGGCGGGCACCTTCAGCGCCTCGATGGAGCCCGAGCGCATCCGCTCGGTGACCACCGCGGCCTGCACCAGGTCTCCCCGGTACTTGGGGAAGACGACACCGGTGGAGACCGCGCCCACCTGGTGTCCCGCGCGGCCGACACGCTGGAGGCCGGAGGCCACGGAGGGCGGGGACTCCACCTGGACGACGAGGTCGACGGCGCCCATGTCGATACCCAGCTCCAGGCTGGAGGTGGCGACCACGGCCGGCAGACGGCCGGCCTTGAGGTCCTCCTCGACCAGGGCGCGCTGCTCCTTGGAGACCGAGCCGTGGTGGGCGCGCGCGATGACCGGGGGCGCGCCGTGGGCCGCGCCGGAGCCGCCCATGAGCTCGGCCGGCGAGTGGTGTTCGTCCAGGGACTCGCCGGTGGTCCGCTCGTACGCGATCTCGTTGAGCCGGTTGCACAGGCGCTCGGCGAGCCGTCGGGAGTTGGCGAAGACGATCGTGGAGCGGTGGGCCTGGACCAGGTCGGTGATCCGCTCCTCGACGTGCGGCCAGATCGACGGCCGCTCCGCGCCCTCGCCGCCGTCGGCGACCGGGGAGCCGCCCAGTTCGCCCAGGTCCTCGACCGGGACGACGACGGAGAGGTCGAACTCCTTGCCGGACTCCGGCTGGACGATCTCCACCTTGCGGCGCGGCGAGAGGTAGCGGGCCACCTCGTCCACCGGGCGGACCGTCGCGGACAGGCCGATGCGGCGGGCCGGCCTCGGCAGCAGCTCGTCGAGGCGCTCCAGGGACAGCGCGAGATGCGCGCCGCGCTTGGTGCCCGCGACCGCGTGCACCTCGTCCAGGATCACCGTCTCGACGCCGGTCAGCGCGTCGCGCGTGGCCGACGTCAGCATCAGGAACAGGGACTCCGGGGTGGTGATCAGGATGTCCGGCGGCCGAGTGGACAGGGCGCGGCGCTCGGCGGCCGGGGTGTCGCCGGAGCGGATGCCGACCCTGACCTCCGGCTCGGGCAGGCCCAGCCGCACGGATTCCTGGCGGATGCCGGTCAGAGGGCTGCGCAGGTTGCGCTCCACGTCGACCGCCAGGGCCTTCAGCGGTGACACGTACAGCACGCGGCAGCGCTTCTTCGGGTCGGCCGGCGGAGGCGTCGAGGCGAGCTGGTCCAGCGCGGCGAGGAACGCGGCCAGCGTCTTGCCCGAACCGGTGGGCGCGACCACCAGCACGTCCGAGCCCGCCCCGATGGCCTGCCACGCCCCCGCCTGGGCCGTGGTGGGCGCGGAGAAGGCCCCCGTGAACCAGCCACGGGTCGCGGGGGAGAAGCCGTCGAGGGCCCGGTGCGCGGAGCTGACCATGCGTCCATCCTGCACCCCGGCTCTGACAATCGCCCTGACCTGGAAGAACGCGTTCCGGTCAGCGGCCGTGGGCGGGTGCGCGGGGCTGCGGAGGGCTCCTGGTCAGCCCACGAACCGCCCGTACGCCCTGAGGGTGAGCAGGGCGCCGATCGTCACCATGGGGCGGGCTTCCAGGGCGGTGCCGGGCGCCCACTGGCGCCACCGGACGGGCCAGCCGCCGTCCTCCTGCTGGGCGGCGGCGAGGAAGTCGAGGGAACGGGCCATCTCGTCATCGGTGAACCACGGGCGCGCGAGGGACTGCGGGGTCCTGGCGAAGTCGTGCGGGAAGTGGTGTTCGCCCGGGGCGTAGCCGGGAGCGACCGGGTACGCCCCGAGGTTCTCCGGGTCGAGCGCGGCGAGCCGGTGCTCGCGCACCAGACGTCCGAGGCGGTCGGCGGCAGCCTCCGCGCGCGGGCGGTCGGGCACCGAGTCCAGGAAGGCCACGGCGGCCTCGATCTCGTAGGGGTGGGACTTCTCCAGGGACTCCACGGCCCGCCAGCAGAAGTCGGTGGCCCGGAACAGCCACGCGTGCCACACCCCGTTGCGGTGCAGCAGGCCCGTCACCGGCCCGGTGGCGAGGAGTTCGCTGGGCGGGTCGTCGACGATCGGGATGAAGGGCGCCGCCGGGTAGCCGCGCTGGCCGGGATGGACGGCGGGCAGCGCGCCGTCCGCAGTGGAGACGGAGGTCAGGTAGCGGCACACGCGTTCCACTCGCTGCCCGCCGCACCGTGCGACGGCGTCCAGCACGCGCAGCGCGTGGCCGGTGTGCAGCGGCTGGCTGACCGGGCCGCGCAGATCGGGTTCCAGCGCGTGTCCGTATCCGCCGTCCTCGTTGCGGTAGGCGTCCAGCGCCGTCTCCACCGCATCGGCGCCGCCGTTCAGGAAGTGGTACGCGAAGAGGCGCTGCTCCAGCACGCGCGCGGTGAGCCAGACGAAGTGCTCGGCACGGAAGAGCGGGGAGTGCGCCGAGGGGGCTTGAGGGGCTTGAGGGGCAGGGGGGACAGCGGGGACAGGGGGGACAGGGGGGCGTGGGGAAGCTCCTGTTTCGGGCATGCGTCAGACCGTAGGACGGAAAGCGGTCTCGGCATGCGGTCCCGGGCGGGGCCACCCCCGGGGGCGGGATACTGGAGTCATGCGGTTGACGGTCTTCTGGCAGCGGATGGCGGATCACTTCGGTGCGGGCTACGCCGACACCTTCGCGCGCGACCACGTGATGGCGGAGCTCGGCGGGCGCACGGTGCACGAGGCGCTCGCGGAGGGCTGGGAGGCCAAGGACGTGTGGCGCGTGGTCTGCGCCGTCATGAACGTTCCGGGGGAGAAGCGCTGATCCGGCACGGAGACCGCAGGGGGGTGCCGGGCTGTCGCCGGCGTGGGCGAGACTTGCTCCGTGGCACCCACTGACGACACAGGGCAGACCGCCCGGCAGGCATCCCCGTCCGCTACGACGCCGTCCCCCCGGCCCCCGGCCGACGGCGCCGCCGCACCGGCCGCCCGCATGCCGCGCTGGCTGCCGCGCGCCATGGTGCTCGCGCTCGGCCTCGTCGCTGCTTTCCAGCTGGGCAGCTGGGCCTTCCACCAGCTGACCGGCCTGCTGATCAACGTACTGATCGCGTTCTTCCTGGCCCTCGCCATAGAACCCGCGGTGAGCCGGATGGCCGCCCGCGGCATGCGGCGCGGGTTCGCCACCTTCCTGGTCTTCCTCGGCCTGATGATCGTGACCGCCGGGTTCGTCACGCTGCTCGGCTCGATGCTCGCGGGCCAGATCATCAAGATGGTCGAGGGATTCCCGCAGTACCTCGACTCGGTCATCCACTGGGTCAACCAGACCTTCCACACCGAGCTCAGACGGGTCGACGTCCAGGAGGGCCTGCTCCACTCCGACTGGCTGCGCAAGTACGCGCAGAACAGCGCCGCCGGGGTGCTCGACGTGTCCGCCCAGGTGCTCGGCGGCCTGTTCCAGCTGCTGACGGTCACGCTGTTCTCGTTCTACTTCGCCGCCGACGGGCCGCGGCTGCGCCGGGCGCTCTGCTCCGTCCTGCCGCCCGCCCGCCAGGCCGAGGTGCTGCGGGCCTGGGAGATCGCCGTCGACAAGACCGGCGGCTACCTGTACTCGCGCGGCCTGATGGCGCTCATCTCGGGGATCGCGCACTACATCCTGCTCCAGGCCCTGGGCGTGCCCTACGCGCCCGTGCTGGGTGTCTGGGTGGGCCTGGTCTCCCAGTTCATCCCCACCATCGGCACCTATCTCGCGGGCGCGCTGCCCATGCTGATCGCGTTCACCGTCGACCCCTGGTACGCGGTGTGGGTGCTGGTGTTCGTCGTCGTCTACCAGCAGTTCGAGAACTACATGCTGCAGCCTAAGCTGACCTCCAAGACCGTCGACATCCATCCTGCGGTCGCCTTCGGCTCGGTCATCGCGGGCACCGCCCTCCTCGGCGCCGTCGGCGCGCTGATCGCCATCCCCGCCGTCGCCACGCTCCAGGCGTTCCTGGGCGCGTACGTGAAGCGGTACGCCGTCACGGACGATCCCCGGGTCCACGGGCACCGCGGACGGGGTTCGGGCGGGACGGGCTTGCTCACGCGTGCGCGGCGGCTGTGGGCGCGTCCGCCTGAGACGCGGGCCGCCGAGGAGGGCGGCGGCTCCTGAGCGCCTCCCCCCGTCCGCGATGACCTCGGCACCGCCCCCATGTTTTCCGGGACAGCGGCCAGGCCGGCGCCGGCAGCACCAGGACGGCGTGCAGGCTCACTCCCAGCAGCGGCTTGAGCGGGGCCGTCGAGTGGCAGGCCGCCTCCTGGTGTCCGGTCCGGGCGAGCGCCACACCCCGCGCGATCTTCATGGCCCAAAGCTCCCGGGAGCGACCTCCCGCGGTCGTCGTCCGGCCGGAGGCACCTCTCGTACGCCCCGGGGAGCAGGGGGACGCCCGGGCCGGGAGGTGCTCCATGAGACGCTTGACACGAAAATCGAACATCTATTCTTATAGAGGCTCAGGCGAGGCTCCGGGCGGGGATTTCGACATGGTTTGCGTGGAGAAGTGCCCGAGTTGTCCACAGGCCGGGCCGGCGTCGGGGCGCATTGTCAGTGGCAGGCGTTAGCGTCTTTGACGTGAAGCGATCGACTCAAGCAAATCGGGTGGAACCCATGGCAGGAACCGACCGCGAGAAGGCGCTCGACGCCGCGCTCGCGCAGATTGAACGGCAATTCGGCAAGGGCGCGGTCATGCGCATGGGCGAGCGGTCCAAGGAGCCCATCGAGGTCATCCCGACCGGGTCGACCGCCCTCGACGTCGCCCTCGGCGTCGGCGGCCTGCCGCGCGGCCGTGTGGTGGAGATCTACGGGCCGGAGTCCTCCGGCAAGACCACCCTGACCCTGCACGCGGTGGCGAACGCGCAGAAGGCCGGCGGCCAGGTCGCCTTCGTGGACGCGGAGCACGCCCTCGACCCCGAGTACGCGCGCAAGCTCGGCGTGGACATCGACAACCTGATCCTCTCCCAGCCGGACAACGGCGAGCAGGCCCTGGAGATCGTGGACATGCTGGTCCGCTCCGGTGCCCTCGACCTCATCGTCATCGACTCCGTCGCCGCGCTCGTGCCGCGCGCGGAGATCGAGGGTGAGATGGGCGACAGCCACGTCGGTCTGCAGGCCCGTCTGATGAGCCAGGCCCTGCGGAAGATCACCAGCGCGCTCAACCAGTCCAAGACCACGGCGATCTTCATCAACCAGCTCCGCGAGAAGATCGGCGTGATGTTCGGCTCCCCGGAGACCACGACCGGTGGCCGGGCCCTGAAGTTCTACGCCTCGGTGCGCATCGACATCCGCCGCATCGAGACCCTGAAGGACGGCACGGAGGCGGTCGGCAACCGCACCCGCTGCAAGGTCGTCAAGAACAAGGTCGCGCCGCCCTTCAAGCAGGCCGAGTTCGACATCCTCTACGGCCAGGGCATCAGCCGCGAGGGCGGCCTGATCGACATGGGCGTCGAGCACGGCTTCGTCCGCAAGGCCGGCGCCTGGTACACCTACGAGGGCGACCAGCTCGGCCAGGGCAAGGAGAACGCGCGCAACTTCCTGAAGGACAACCCCGACCTGGCCAACGAGATCGAGAAGAAGATCAAGGAGAAGCTGGGCGTGGGCGTGCGCCCGCAGGAGCCCGCCGCGGAGCCGGGCGCGGACGCGGCGGCCGGTGCCGGCCCGGAGGACGCCGCCAAGGCGGTGCCCGCCCCGGCGGCAGCCAAGGCCACCAAGCCCAAGGCCGCCGCTGCCAAGAGCTGACCCGTGACACGACGAACCGACTGGGCCGAGTACGAGTACGCCTCCCCCGGTGCCCCACGGGGGAGGGGCACCGGGGGCGACACGGGCTCCGCCCCGGACGGTGACGGCGGGTACGGGGACGACCGGGCCCCGGCCCACGACGGCCCGCCCGGCGCCGGGCCTCGTGGTGGGCGCGGGCGTCGCCGGCGCGGCTTCGGGGAGCCGTCCGCGCCCGGGAGAGACGAAGACGCCCTTCCCTCGTCGAGGGCCGAGCGGGGGGAGTCTTCGGGGGACCCGGTCGAGCGGGCGCGGGCGATCTGTCTGCGCCTGCTCACCGGGACCCCGCGTACGCGCAAGCAGCTCGCGGACGCCCTGCGCAAGCGGGAGATCCCCGAGGACGTGGCGGAGGAGGTGCTGTCGCGGTTCGAGGAGGTCGGTCTGATCGACGACGGGGCCTTCGCGGACGCCTGGGTGGAGTCCCGGCACCACGGCCGGGGGCTGGCCCGGCGCGCGCTCGCCCGGGAGCTGAGGACCAAGGGCGTCGACTCGGCGCTGATCGACGACGCGGTCGCCCGGCTGGACTCCGAACAGGAGGAGGCGACGGCCCGCGACCTCGTCGCCCGCAAGCTGCGGGCCACCCGCGGCCTCGACCGCGACAAGCGCGTCCGCCGCCTCGCCGGCATGCTGGCCCGCAAGGGCTACCCCGAGGGCACGGCCCTCCGGGTCGTCCGGCAGGCGCTGGAGGATGAGGGCGAGGACACGGAATTCCTCGAGGACGAGGGCCACTGACCGGCGTCCGGCGGGCGGCGCCGGCCCCCGCCCCGCACCTGCCCGCGCCACGCGGGTCTCACGCGGCCACCGGCAGCCCGGCCGCCTTCCACGCCTGGAACCCGCCGACCAGGTCGGTCGCCCGGTGCAGCCCCAGTTGGTGCAGGGAGACGGCGGCCAGACTGGAGGCGTAGCCCTCGTTGCAGATCACCACGATGTGCAGGTCGTGGCCGGTCGCCTCGGGAACCCGGTGGCTGCCCCGGGGATCGAGGCGCCACTCGAGTTCGTTGCGCTCGATGACCAGGGCGCCGGGGATCAGGCCGTCCCGGTCGCGCAGGGCGGCGTACCGGATGTCCACCAGCAGCGCGTCGCCCGCCCGTGCCGCCTCGTACGCCTGCTGCGCCTCGATACGCCGGTAGCCCGTGCGTACCCGCTCCAGCAGTTCGTCGATACCGGGCCGCTCATCCGCGTCGCTCACCGTCGTGCTCACTGCCAGTCCTCCGGACGCTCGACCTGCTCCAGCCGGAGCACCTGTCCGGTGCGACTGTAGCGGCGGATCCGCGGCAGCGGCGGATAGTAGGCGTGCACCGAGACCGCGTGCCGCTCGGTGGACTCGTTGAGCACCTCGTGGACGTGGTGGCGGCCGAAGGAGCGGCCCTTCCCGGCCGGCAACCGCCGCTCGCGGTCCACGCCGTCGCTGAGCTCCAGGGTCTTCCAGCCGTCGGTGGGCAGCCGGGCGGCGAGCGAGTTCTCCTTCAGCTCGCCGGCCGCGGTGAGGAACGCGCCGACCGAGTCGGCGTGGTCGTGCCAGCCGGTGCCGGTGCCCGGCGGCCAGCCGATCAGCCAGGCCTCGCTGCCGCCGGGACCCTCGAGCCGCACCCAGGTGCGGCCCTCCGGGTCGAGCGGGAGCGAAGCGATGAGCTCGGCGTCGGCCGCCGTGCGCCGTACGAAGTCGAGGAGGTCCGCCTGCGTGGGTGCCGAAACGGCCGCGGACACGGAGGGAGAGACAGACACGTGCACCGTCCTGAAGAGCGTTCGCCGAAGGGGCGCCCGACGGGGCGCCCGGAGAGAAATCCGGAGAGAAACGCGGAGAGCAACCCGGAGAAAAAGGGCATGCGAATTCAGCAGGACGGACGACACACGCAGCCCGCATAGCGGACGAGGTCCATATGGACCCTCCGCCACAGGCGCACATCGGTGTCGGTCATGGTCCGGAGTACACCATTGGCGGCGCCCACCGGTCAACTCACAGTCACTATGTGGACCACAGTGTGACTGTATGTGCGCTCACCGCGCGCCGGAGCCCGCCCCGGCCTGCGCTTCCGCGCCGGTCTCCGCCTCCGCCTCCGCATCGGCCTGCGCCCTCAGCGGGCCGCCCACCGCCGCTTCCGCCGCCGCGTACAGATCGGCCGGGCGGACCCCGCTCAGCGCGGTCACCAGGTGGCCGTCGGGGCGCACGAGCAGCACGCTGTGCGCGGGCGCGCCCGGATAGCCCTCGGCGACCAGGAGCTCGGCGGGGTGCGGCAGCGCGGTCACCGCGCCCGCGAGCCGGGGCATGACTCCGGCGGTCCTCCAGTGCTTGCGGTCCCACACACCCGTGCCCGGCGCGATCAGGACGACCAGCAGCGTGCCACGGCCCAGCCGGTCCCGCAGCCGGACGAAGGCGCCGTCCTCCGCCGTGACCCGTACGTCGCTCACCTGCGCGCCGGGCGCGGTACCGACGGTGATCCCGCCCTCGAGGTGTGCGGGCGCGAGCGGCGAGTCGGCGTAGGTCCCCGGCCCACCGAGCGCCCCACGCCCCAGATGGCCGTCCATGAGCAGCACGTCGTGCCCGCGGGCGGTGCCGGGGACGTACGCGCGCAGCCCGCCGCCGCCGCGCAGTACCGGCAGTGCCTGGTCGGCGGCGCGCAGCCTGGCGGCGATCACCGCGCGCCGCTCGGCCTGGTAGCTGTCGAGCAGCGGGTCGTGCGGGCCGTGGTGCCAGACGCGCGCCAGTTTCCAGGCGAGGTTGTCGGCGTCCCGGAGCCCCTCGTCCAGTCCCTGCGTACCCAGCGCACCCAGCAGGTGCGCCGCGTCCCCGGCGAGCAGGACCCGTCCGACGCGCCACCGGCGGGCCAGCCGGTGGTGCACCGTGTGGACCCCGGTGTCGAGGAGCTCGTACGGCGGTGTGGTGCCGTCCGTCCAGCCGGCGAGGGTCTCGCGGACGCGGGTCACCAGCAGTTCGGGCGTGACCAGGTCCTTGCCCGGTGGCAGCAGCCAGTCCAGGCGCCACACGCCGTCCGGGAGGGGGCGGGCGGTCACCTCGCCGGCCGAGGGCCCGGACGTCCGCCACGGCGGCACCCGATGGAGCAACGCCCGGCCGGGCCACGGAAGTTCCGTACGCAGTGCGGCGACGGCGTGTCGTTCCACCGCGGTGCGGCCGGGGAACCGGATGTCCTGCAGTTTGCGCACGGTCGAGCGCGGGCCGTCGCAGCCGACCAGATAACTGCCGCGCCACCAGGTGCCGCCGGGGCCGCGGGTGTGTGCGGCGATGCCGGAACGCTCCTGCTCGATCGCGTCGACGCGGCTGTCCACGGTGACCTTCACGAGCGGCTCGCGGGCGAGGGCGGCGCGCAGCGCGCCGGTGAGGACGTGCTGGGCGATGTGCAGCGGTGCGGGGCCGGCACCATCGTCACCGGCGGCGGCCCCCTCCTCCGTACCCCCTCCGGCCTCGGCGTCCCCGGCCGGAGGACCGAAGGTGACCTCACGCATCACCTGCTTGCGCCGCAACGACCGCCATCCGGCCCAACGGACACCCCGCTCACCGAGCGGCACCCCGGTCAGCCGTTCCATCAGCGCGGCGGTGTCCTCGCGCAGGACGACCGTGCGGGCGAGCCGTGGTTCGTCCGTGCCCGGTCCCTCGTCGAGGACGACGCACGGCACCTCCTGGCGGGCCAGCGCCAGGGCGAGCGTGAGCCCGACGGGCCCCGCTCCGACGATGATCACCGGGTCCACGGCGCGTCGCCCCCTGCTCGCAGCGGTGCCCTGACGGGCGTAGGTGAACAGGAAGGTGGAGCGGGGTGCACGATCACAGAACGTATGCAACCCATTGGCGGTGTTTGCGTCAAGCGCCCGGAGGCAGTGGCGATCATGCCACTGCCTCCGATGGACCAGCCAGTTGACCTGTGGTCAGCTCGCGGACCCGCCGCCGGCGCCGGTCGGGGCCGTCCCCGCGACGTCCGCCACCGCGGTCGGCGCGAGCACCGCGCCCGTGGACTTCTTGCCGCGCCGCAACCGGCTCTCCAGCCAGGTCGCGAAGGTGGTCAGCGAGAAGTTGAGGGCCAGGAAGATCAGGGCCACGACGGTGAAGGAGGCGATGGTGTTGGCGCCGTAGTAGGCGCTCATCGTGCTGGCCGCGGACATGAGCTCGGGGAAGGTGAGGACCGCGCCGCCCAGAGCCGTGTCCTTCACGATCACCACGAGCTGGCTGACGATCGCCGGGAGCATGACGGTGACCGCCTGCGGCAGCAGGACGAGCCGCATGACCTGGTTCTTGCGCAGTCCGATCGCCATCGCGGCCTCGGACTGGCCCTTGGGCAGCGAGAGGATGCCGGCCCGGACGACCTCGGCGAGCACCGAGGCGTTGTACAGCACGAGACCCGTGACGACCGCGTACAGCGGACGGTCGTCCGAACCGATGTCGGTGTAGTCGGCGTACAGGGCGTTCCCGAAGATCATCAGGATCAGCACGGGGATGGCCCGGAAGAACTCGACCACGGCCGAGGCCGGCACACGGATCCAGGCGTGGTCCGAGAGCCGGGCTATGCCGAAGACGGCACCCAGCGGCAGCGCGATGACCATGGCCAGCGCCGCGGCCTTCAGCGTGTTCTGCAGACCCGGCCAGACGTACGTGGAATAGGCCTCGCCGTGGAAGAACGGCTTCCACAGCGCCCACTCCAGCTGCCCCTTGTCGTCGAGCGTGCTGACGACCCACCACAGGACGGCCGCGAGGGCGAGCAGGAAGCCCACCGTGTACAGGACGTTGCGCCGCCTGGCGCCAGGGCCCTGGGCGTCGTACAGGACCGAGCTCATCGCTTCACCGCCACCTTCTTGCCCACCCAGCCGAGGATCAGACCCGTCGGTAGCGTCAGGCAGCAGAAGCCGAAGGCGATGACCGCGGAGATCGCCATCAGCTGCGCCTCTTTGTCGAGCATTTCCTTCATCACGTACGCCGCCTCCGCCACGCCGATCGCGGCAGCCACCGTCGTGTTCTTCGTCAGCGCGATCAGGACGTTGGTCAGCGGGCCGACCGCGGCCCGGAAGGCCTGCGGCAGGACGACCAGTCCCAGCACCTGGGTGAAGCTCAGGCCGAGGGCCCGGGCCGCCTCCGCCTGCCCGACCGGGACGGTGTTGATGCCGGAGCGCAGCGCCTCGCACACGAAGGCCGAGGTGTAGACGATCAGGCCGAGGACAGCCAGTCGGAAGTTGGTCGTTTTGAAGTCGCCCCCGCTACCGAGGGTGACGTTCAGCGTCTGGAAGAGGCCGAGTGAGGTGAAGAGAATGATCACCGTGAGCGGGATGTTCCGCACGGTGTTCACGTAGGCGGTCCCGAAACCGCGCATCAGTGGCACCGGGCTCACCCGCATGGCGGCCAGCAGGGTGCCCCAGACCAGGGAGCCCACGGCGGACAGCAGGGCCAGCTGCACCGTCGTCCAGAAGGCTCCCAGCACGTCGTAACTGTCAACGAAGTCGAACACGATCTCCCGCGCTTCCGCGTGTAGGGATGCCCCCGGTGCGCCGCGCCGGACGGCGCACCGGCGGGCACTGCCTCAGCTCTTGACGTCGCCGATCTTCGGGGCGGGCTCGTTCTTGTAGTCGGCCGGACCGAAGTTCTTGTCCACGGCCTTCTGCCAGGAACCGTCGGCGACCATCGCCTCCAGCGCCTTGTTGATCTTGGCCTTGAGGGCGCTGCCCTTCTTGACGCCGATGCCGTAGTTCTCGTTGGTCATCTTGAGGCCGCCGAGCTTGAACTTGCCCTTGAACTGCGCCTGGGAGGCGTAACCGGCGAGGATCGAGTCGTCGGTGGTCAGGGCGTCGATGGCCTTGTTCTGCAGACCGGTGAGGCACGCGGAGTAGGTCGGGTACTCCTGGAGCTGCGCCTTGGGGGCGAGCTTGTCGTGGACGTTCTGCGCCGACGTGGAGCCGGTCACCGAACACAGCTTCTTCTTGTTCAGGTCGGAAGGCGACTTGATGCTGTCGTCGTCCGCGCGGACCAGCACGTCCTGGTGGGCGAGCAGGTACGGGCCGGCGAAGTCGACCTTCTGCTGACGCTCCGGCGTGATCGAGTAGGAGGCGGCGATGAAGTCGACGTCACCGCGCTGGAGCATGGTCTCGCGGTCGGCGCTCTTCGACTCCTTCCACTCGATCTGGTCCGCGCCGTAGCCGAGCTTCTTGGCCACGTACGTCGCCACGTCCACGTCGAAGCCCGTGTAGCCCTGGGGGGTCTTCTGGCCGATGCCGGGCTGGTCGAACTTGATGCCGATGGTGATCTTGTCACCGCCGCTGCCGGAGGAACCGCCCTCCTTGTCCTTCTTGTTGGAGCCGCACGCCGTGGCGGCCACGGCGAGGGCGAGCACGGCGGCCGAGGCGGCGGTGACCTTGCGGAGCTTCATGGTGAACATCCTTCGTGTGGTGAACAGACGCGGGCCCTCGGCCCGGGCGGTACGGAGCGTGGGGCGCGGCGGGCGCCGTCAGTGGTGCAGGATCTTCGACAGGAAGTCCTTGGCGCGGTCGCTGCGCGGGTTGCTGAAGAACTGGTCGGGCGCAGCCTGTTCGACGATGCGGCCGTCCGCCATGAAGACCACCCGGTTTGCAGCCGATCGTGCGAATCCCATCTCATGGGTGACGACGACCATCGTCATGCCCTCCCGGGCGAGTTGCTGCATGACCTCGAGGACCTCGTTGATCATCTCGGGGTCGAGGGCCGAGGTCGGCTCGTCGAAGAGCATGACCTTGGGGCCCATCGCCAGCGCCCGGGCGATCGCGACGCGCTGCTGCTGGCCGCCGGAGAGCTGCGCGGGGTACTTGTCGGCCTGGGTGCCCACACCGACCCGGTCGAGCAGGGCGCGGGCCTTGTCCTCGGCCTGCTTCCTGTCGGTCCTGCGGACCTTGATCTGACCCAGCATCACGTTCTCGAGCACGGTCTTGTGCGCGAAGAGGTTGAAGGACTGGAAGACCATCCCGACGTCCGCCCGCAGCCGGGCCAGTTCCCTGCCCTCCTGGGGCAGGGGCTTGCCGTCGATCGTGATGGTGCCCCCGTCGATGGTCTCCAGCCGGTTGATGGTGCGGCAGAGGGTGGACTTGCCGGACCCGGAGGGCCCGATGACCACGACCACCTCGCCGCGAGTGATCGTCAGATCGATGTCCTGGAGCACGTGCAACGCGCCGAAGTGCTTGTTGACGCTCTTCAGGACGACCAGTTCGCCGGTCGTGGCCGGTTCTTCCTTGGCCACCGATACTTCGGTCATCGCTTTCGGGCTCCGTCCTCCTCGGTTTCGGAGGACAGTAGTGAGGCCGAATGACCTGCGTCATTACATCTGAGGGGAATCTGAGCATCACGATCCGATAGCAATCGGACACGTGTCGTAGCAGTGGTGACGGGTGTGCGTATCGGCCGGGTAACGGAAGCCGCGGGCAACCGGAACCCTCTTGACGCCGCTGTCGTCCATCAGCGTGACTGCCATGGTGCACGCGCGCGTGCCCGTGGTTTTCCGCAAAGTTCTCCGACAGGGACCACGACCACGACCGTTCGAACCGGAGGGGGCCGGATGAGACTGCTGCTCGTCGAGGACGACAACCATGTCGCCGCCGCTCTGTCAGCGGTCCTCAAGCGGCACGGGTTCGACGTCACCCACGCGCGCAACGGCGAGGAGGCACTGCAGGCGCTCGTCCCGGAAGGCGCCGGATTCGGCGTCGTCCTGCTCGACCTGGGCCTGCCCGACCAGGACGGCTACGAGGTCTGCGGCAAGATCCGCAAGCGCACCAGCACCCCGGTGATCATGGTCACCGCCCGCTCCGACGTCCGCTCCCGCATCCACGGCCTCAACCTCGGCGCCGACGACTACGTGGTGAAGCCGTACGACACCGGGGAACTGCTCGCCCGCATCCATGCCGTCAGCCGGCGTACCGCCCACGAGGAGGCAGGACCGGCCGGCGAGAGCGCGCTGCGGCTCGGTTCCGTGCACATCGAGTTGCCCACCCGTCAGGTCAGCGTGGACGGTTCGGTCGTCCAGCTGACCCGCAAGGAGTTCGACCTCCTGGCCCTGCTCGCCCAGCGTCCCGGAGTGGTGTTCCGCCGGGAGCAGATCATCAGCGAGGTGTGGCAGACGAGCTGGGAGGGCACGGGGCGCACCCTGGAAGTGCACGTCGCCTCCCTGCGTGCCAAGCTGCGCATGCCCGCGCTGATCGAGACCGTACGCGGCGTCGGCTACCGCCTCGTCGCCCCGGCCGGGTAGCGGGTACGGGTGCGCACCAGGCTCCTCCCGCTGCTCATCGTCCTGATGGCGGCCGTCCTGCTCGCCCTCGGACTCCCGCTCGCCGTCAGTGTGGCGGCGGCCGAGCAGCAACGCCTGGTCGTCGACCGGATCGACGACACGGCCCGCTTCGCGGCTCTCGCCCAGTTCGTCACCGACGGGGCCGCCGGCTCGAGCCGTACGGGCGCCGACGAGCGCACCGAGACCCTGCGCCGCGAACTCGACAGCTACTTCGACGTCTACGGCATCCGTGCGGGCGTCTACTACCGCAACCGCTCGGCGATGGCCAACGCGCCCGACGACTGGATCCTGCCCGAACGGGGCGTGATGCGGGAGGCGTTCCAGGAGGCGCTGCTCAGCCGCCGCAGCCACGACCCGAAGCAGGTGTGGCCCTGGCAGCGCACGCATGTCGTCGTCGCCTCGCCGGTGATCCGGGACGGCGACGTCGTCGCGGTGGTGGTCACCGACTCGCCCACCGACGCGATGCGCTCGCGGATCCTGGACGGCTGGCTGCTCATCGGCGCGGGCGAGATCGCCGCGATGCTGCTGGCCGTCGGCGCCGCGCTGCGGCTGACCGGCTGGGTGCTCAGGCCCGTACGGGTGCTCGACGCCACCACCCACGACATCGCCACCGGACGCCTGAAGTCCCGGGTCGCGGTGGCCGGCGGCCCGCCGGAACTCAGACGGCTGGCCCGGTCGTTCAACGAGATGGCAGACAACGTCGAGGACGTGCTGGAGCAGCAGCGCGCCTTCGTCGCCGATGCCTCGCACCAGTTGCGCAACCCGCTCGCGGCGCTGCTGCTGCGCATCGAGCTGCTCGCCCTCGAACTGCCCGAGGACAACAAGGAGATCGCCTCGGTCCGGACCGAGGGCAAGCGCCTCGCGCAGGTCCTCGACGACCTGCTCGACCTGGCGCTGGCCGAGCACGCCGAGGCGGACGTCCGGCTGACCGACATCGGCCAGCTGGCCGCCGAGCGCGTGGCCGCCTGGGCACCGGCCGCCGCGGCCAAGGCCGTCCGGCTGGCCGGCGACTGTCCGCCCGCCACCGGCTGGGCCGATCCGATCACGCTGTCCAGCGCGCTGGACGCGGTGATCGACAACGCGGTCAAGTTCAGTCCCGAGGGGGGCACGGTCGAGGTGACCGTCTCCTGCGACGGCGAGGCCGCGAGGGTCGTCGTCACGGACACCGGTCCCGGCCTCACCGACGAGGAACTCGCCCGGGTCGGCGACCGCTTCTGGCGCAGCGGCCGTCACCAGAACGTCAAGGGCTCGGGTCTGGGCCTGTCCATCACCCGCGCCCTGCTCACGGCGTCCGGCGGCTCGATCGCGTACGCCCACCACGAGCCGCGGGGGCTGCGGGTGACGGTCAAGGTGCCGAGGAACGGGCCCGCGCGCCGGGGCTGATCCGGACGTGGGCCGTCACGGCTTGACCGACCGGTAGTAGCGCCGCGCGCCCTCGTGCAGGTCGAGCGGATCGGTGTAGATCGCCGTCCGCAGGTCGACGAGCTGGGCGGAGTGGACGTGGGCGCCTATGCGGTCACGGCTCTTGATCACGATGCGGGTGATCCACTCGGTGAGCCGGGGATCCATGTCTGCGCGGGTCATCAGCAGGTTGGACACCGCGATGGTCGCCACGGTCGAGTTGCGTCGCAGGGACGGGTAGGCCGACTCCGGCATGTTGGTCGTCCGGTAGTAGCGGCCGGCGTTCCCCTGGGCGTGCAGCCTGGTGACCACCTCGCCGTCGATCGGAACGAACCGGAAGGGAAACTTCTCGGCCAGCTCGACCAGGCCGTTGGTGGGCAGGCCGCCCGACCAGAAGAACGCGTCGATACCGTCGTGCCGCAGCCGGTCGGGTCCGGTGTCTATGCCGTCGGACATCGGGGTGATGTCCTTGCCCGGGTCGATTCCCGCGGCCTGGAGGACCCGGTCGGCGATCAGCCGGACACCCGAGTTGTCCGGGCCGATCGCCACCCGCTTGTGCCGCAGGTCGGCCACGGTCGTGATGTCCGAGTCGCGCGGCACGATCAGCTGTACGTAGTCGTCGTAGAGCCGCGCCACACCGCGCAACCGGCCCGCGCCGCGGGGGTGTTCCAGCCGGTACGTCTCCACCGCGTCGGCCGCCGCGATGGTGAAGTCGGCCTCCCCCGTGGCCACGCGCTGTACGTTCTGCTGCGAACCGTCGCTCTCCTTCAGCGTCACCTTCAGACCCGGCATGTCCTTGCGGAACTCCTTGCGCAGCCGGTCGCCGTACTCCTGGTAGACGCCCCGCTGCGCCCCGGTGCTGAAGGTGATCGTCCCGCTGGGCGGGTCCTCGCCCAGGGGCAGCAGCCACCACAGCAGCAGCCCGAGGACCACGAAGCCGGCGGCCGTGCCCTGCAGGGCCCGGCGCCTGCCGATTCGGGGGAACACCTTGGACATGCGCGCGATCCTGCCAGCCGGCCGCGGTCCTGACCAGCGTGGGGCGAACGGAGGGGACTGTCGGTGACGGCCGCTACAGTCGCCGTATGAGCTCTTCGCCCGCCGATCTGGTCCATGAGTTCCACCGCGCCTTCGGCCTCGACGCCCGCACCGTGCCGACGGAGGTGGCCCCCGAACTGGCCGCGCACCGCGGGGAACTGCTCGCCGAGGAGGCCGCCGAGGTCGCCGAGGTCTCGGTCACCGGCCCGCTCGACCGGCTCGCGCACGAACTGGCCGACGTGGTCTACGTGGCGTACGGCACCGCCCTGGTGCACGGGATCGACCTCGACCAGGTGATCGCCGAGATCCACCGCGCCAACATGAGCAAGCTGGGCCCTGACGGTCAGACAGCCCGCCGCGCCGACGGCAAGGTCCTCAAGGGCGAGCACTACCGGGCGCCGGACGTGGCGGCCGTCCTGCGCCGCCAGGGATGGGCACCCGGCGGCGCCCAGGCGTGACCTGACGGTCCGCCGGTGCCCGGGACGGCGTCGCGCACCCTCCCCTCCGTCACAGCGTCTGCCACGTCGGTTTGCCCGCGTAGGTGTACCGGAAGTAGTCCGCGTGCTTGAGCTTGGCCGCGGCGGGTTCGTCGGCGATGAGGGTGGCGTGGGGGTGCAGTT
>NZ_JBEXLP010000065.1:0-42442 GCF_040610035.1 Streptomyces sp. NPDC004542 | reverse complement strand
GGGCTTCGAGACGCTGACCGAGGCGGGTTACCAGCCGGAGATCGCCTACTTCGAGTGCCTGCACGAGTGCGACCCGGGCGACCCGTACCGCGGTGTCGGCGCTGCGCACCCCCGCCCGCGCGGTGGCCGCCCCGGCCGCGGCGACCAGGCCCGCCACGGGCGCGGCCCCCGCTGCCAGCAGCCGGGAACCGGCCACGGCGAGCCCGGCCGTCCTCGAGGGGCGCATCACTCCCGCAAGTCCCATCTCGCTCCCTCAGTCGCTGCCGCGGTGGCGTGGCACGGCGGTGAGGGCGGCACCCGGCAGCCCACACGGCGCGGAGGTCGCGGTCCGCGGTGGCCGGGGAAGGGCCGAAGACTTCAGCTCAGCCATCTCTTCTGCCTCCGTTCACCCATTCTTGCCCCTGGGTTCCCACGCCGCCCGGTCACCACTCCCGGGAGGGTGAATCGACGAGTACGCCGGGGGCCGGCAGCACCACGCCGCCCGTGGCGCCCCTCAGGCGTGTCCGCGGTGTTTACGTCCCCCGTGGGTGGTCACCCGGCGTAGTGACCCCGACGTCCGAGGCGACTGGGAGTGAGCGACGTGGCTGGAGAGCAGAAGGCCAAGGCCAAGATGGAACAGGCCAAGGGCAAGGCGAAGGAAGCCGTCGGCCGGGCTGCCGACGACGAGGGGCTGGCGGCCGAGGGCCGGACCAAGAAGTCCAAGGGCGACCTGCGCCAGGCGAAGGAGAAGGCCAAGGACGCCTTCCGGCGCTGAGCGGTGCCGCGCACCACGGCGGGGTCCCCGTTCACCGGACGGGGACCCCGCCGTACTGTCGCGTGCCGTCCGTCGCGGGCGGACACCGGGACGCGGGAGGACGCGCCGTGGATCACCGGCCGGCAGCCGTGCGGATGTCGGTGTCCCAGTGCAGCTGCCGGGCGAGGTCGTCGTCCCCGGGACGGGGCGCCGGCCGGTCCGGGACGGTGCCGGAGGGGGCGTGGGTGCCGCGGGACAGCTGTCCGCTGACCTCGTCGGCAAGACGGCCGCGCTCAAGCAGCGGGACTACGACTGGAGCGCCGAGGTCCGCTCGATCGGCGCGCCCACCCTCCTCGTCTTCGGCGACGGGGACGCGGTCCGTCCGGCGCACACGGTGGAGTTCTTCGCCCTGCTCGGCGGGGGCCTGCGGGACGCCGGCTTCGACGGCACGGGCCGTTCGGACGCCCGGCTCGCCGTCCTGCCGGGCGCCGGCCACTACGACATCCTGTCGCACCCCGGGCCGGCGGCCGCCGTGAAGTCGTTCCTGGCCGCCTGAGACGGGCCTATGCCCAGGGGCGCGGTCCCGTGGTGTCGTGCCACGCCCGCAGGGCCTGTCCGTCCAGGCAGACGATGCCGCACAGTCCGGCGTACTCGGCCGCGGGCGCGGTGAAGTCGCTGGTGGTGACGAGGACCGCCACGTCGGCCTCGTGGACGGTGAAACAGGTGCCGCCGAAGCGCTGGAGTTCCTCGGAGCCGACGCGGTGGGTGTCGCCGTACCGTTTGCACTGGATGACGACGCGTCGGCCGTCCGGGGTCACGGCCAGGACGTCGGCACCGAGGTCTCCGGCCCCGCCGACGACCTCCACCTGTGAGCATCCGTCCCGTTCGCACAGGGCGGCTATCGCCTGTTCGAACTCGTCGGCGTCCAGGACGTCGTAGTCCACGACACCGCATCCGTATCCGTCGAACGCGACACTGGACTCCTGTGCGATGGCCGGCGGTGCCTCGACCGGCGCCGGATCGGGGGTGTACGGCGGTTCCAGCGCCTCGACGGCGGTGCGTGTCGCCGCGTCGAGCGCGGCGGCGGCCCGGCGCGCGGCCCTCCGGGCGGTCCACCGGCGCCGCCCGCGTCGCAGTGCCACGGTGGACGCCGCGGCGAGGAGGCACAGCAGGGCGATCCAGCCGGGACGGCGTTCGAATGCGGCGGCCACCGCGCGGGCGGTGAGGCCGAGGACGCACAGGAGCAGGGCGAGAAGACCGAAGTACAGCGCCGTCGCGCGCAGGTCGAAGGGACTCCGGCGGCCGTCGCGGCTCAGGCGGCGTGCGGGCGTGGTCACGGCGGTGAGGTCCCCCCTCTGATGGGCATGAAGATCACTTTGCCGTCTGCCCAGGATCGCGCCGTTCACCGGCAGCGGCGGCGGCCACCCGCGCCGCGCCGCTCGCCGGGTCCAGGAGTCGAGGTCGTCGGCGAAGTGCCGGAAGCCGTGCCGGTCCCGGCGCGGGGACCACGGCACCTCCGCGAGCACGCCGGGTCCTTGCGGCGGTGCCCGGGGACGATCGCACCGGGGATGATCAGCTGTGCGACGTGGATCCCCTCGGCGGCGAGCCTGTCGTGCAGCAGGTGGCCGTACGCGCTATCGGCGGCGAACGCGATCGACGTGCCCGCCCGTTCGGGGTGCGGGACGACGGCGGTGCCGCCGCTGACGAACAGGATCGTGCCGCGGCCCAGGGCACGCATGCCGGGCAGCACCTGCTGGACGGCGGCGACCGGACCGTAGCCGAGAACTCGACCGGGCCGATCAGATCGGTGTGCGTGGTCGCCGGCACGGGCCGCATGAAGTCTTGGTGCGGGACGGGGCTGTACTGCAGGATCTCGATCGGCCCGACCACCGAGGCCGCCCCCAGGGCGGCCGCGAGGGCCCCGGGTCGCGGACGTCGGCGGCGAAGCCGCGCGCGCGCCGACTCCCTCGGCGGCGAGTCCGGCCGCCAGGGTGTCCAGACGGCCCTGGTCACGGGCGATCAGAGCGATGTCGTACCTCTCCCCCGCACGAACCGGCGCGCGACGGCCGCTCCCAGGCCCGGGCCGGCTCCGACGACGGCGAGCGCGGTCACGAGACGGTCCTCGCAGTGGTACGGCTGAGCGTCACGGTCACTGGTTCGCCTCCCGGTCTCGACACGCTGCTTCGGCGGGGCCGGGCCGTCCGCACCCGCCGCGCCCACCGTACGCGCGCGGAGGGGGCCGGCGGCCGCGCCGGCCCCCTCCGTCCCGGCCCCCGTGCCCCACCTGGGCGGATCGGGGAACCGGCCCTCCCGGAGCCGCTACGCTTGGGGCGCCGCAAGCGCCTACACCCTTTATCCACATGGCGAGTTGACGCGAGCGGCAGTCGAGACGTCGTACGGCAAGAGGGTGGGACCACAGGTGCTGGCAGCGGGCCGATACCGGTTGCAGGACGCGATCGGGCGGGGCGCCATGGGGGAGGTCTGGCGGGCCTTCGACGAGATACTGGGCAGACCGGTGGCGGTGAAGCTCCTGCTGTCGCAGAGCTCCGACCCCACCGCCACTTCCCGCTTCCATCTGGAGGCGCAGACCGCCGGCTCCCTCAACCACCCGAACGTGGTCGGCGTACTCGACTTCGGTGAGCACGAGCACCACCTGTTCCTGGTGATGGAACTGGTCCAGGGCGACAGCCTCGCCCGGCTGCTCGCCACCTCCGGGCCCCTGCCCGCCGCACACGTCGCCCGTATGGCCGCCGAGGCGGCCGCCGGGCTCGCCGCCGCCCACCGGCAGGGCATCGTGCACCGCGACATCAAGCCCGCCAACCTCCTCCTGGACGCCGACGGGACGCTGAAGATCGGCGACTTCGGCATCGCCCGCTTCTTCGACGACCCCGGTGCCGCTCTGACCGCCACCGGGCAGATCGTCGGCACCAGTCTCTACCTGGCACCGGAACGCGCGCTGGGCAAGCCGGCCGGGCCGGCCTCGGACGTCTACTCCCTGGGCTGTGTGCTCTACCAGCTCCTCACCGGCCGTCCGCCCTTCCAGGGGGACAGCGCGCTGATGATCCTGCACCAGCACCTCGACGCCGCTCCGGTGCCGCCCCGCGCGCTCGGCGCGGAACTGCCGCCCGCCTTCGAGAACTACCTGCTCGGACTCCTCGCCAAGCGGCCCGAGGACCGTCCGTCGGCCGAGGAGGTGGCGGACTGGTTCGGGCGTGGCGCCTGGCGCGGGACGGCGCAGCCGCTGCCGCGGGAACTGCCCGGCCACGACCGCGGGGCCACCGCCGGTGGCCCGCCCGGGCCCCGGTTCCCCGCCGCGCACGCCACCGCACCGGCCGCCCGGGGGACCGGCACCCGGGTGCCCGCCGCCCGGGCGGCCGGCCGTCCCGTCACGGCGGCGGACACGGAGTGGCGTACGTCGGTGCACCGGGCCGCGCCGCACCGTCCCCGTCCGTCCTTCCTGCGCCGATCCCGGGTGCTCGTGCTGCTGTGCGGCACCGCCCTGTTCATCGCGGCCCTGCTCGCCGGCATGGCCTGGTTCTCGCCGGGCGGATCCACGGGGGGCCGGGAAGCCGATCCGTCGGCGAGCCCGCGGTCCTCCACCGCGCCGTCCTCCGCGCCCGCCGCGTCGCCGTCCCCCGCGTCGGCCGTCAGGACCGCTTCCCCGTCCCCCGCCAAGGCCCCCGTACTGCAGCCCCGGCAACCGGCCGGCGGCCCCCACAAGGCCCCGCCGAAGGCGGACGGACCCGGAGGCCGGGCCGGGCACTGACCCCCGTCAGGCCCCGGCGGGCGCCGCGGGAGAGAACCGCCCGGGACCGCGGGGTGTGTCGACCGGCGCATCGGGGGGACATGGAAGGCGAGACGTCTACCGGCGCAGGCGAGCTGCCCTCCGAGACCGGCGGACGGTGTGTGCCGGCCGGCGGAAGGAGTGCCCGCGATGAGCCAGGCCGATGGGGCTCCGTCGATGCTCGGCCGGGCCGGGACCGGGCGACCGGGGGACGAGTCGTCACAGCCCAGCGGGCTGATGGACCTGCTCGCCGTCGCGGCGGTGCTGCTGGACGCGGACGGGCGGGTCGTCCTGTGGAGCCCCGAGGCCGAACGGCTTTACGGCTACACCGCCGAGGAGGCGCTGGGCGAGTACGCGGCGCGGCTGCTGGTCCACGCGGAGCACTGGGACTGGGTGGTCAAGACCTTCGTCGAGGTCATGGAGACCGGCCGGAGCTGGGCCGGCAGTTTCCCCATCCGCCGGAAGGACGGCAGCACCCGGCTCGTGGAACTGCGCAACATGCGGCTGCTGGACGACCGCGGCGACTTCTACGCGCTCGGCCTCGGCACCGACTCACCGACGCTGCACGAGCTGGAGCGCGACGTCGCCCTGTCCACCCGGCTGATCTCCCAGTCCCCCATCGGCATCGCGATCCTCGACACCGAGCTGCGGTACCTGGCCGTCAACCCCGCTCTGGAACGCATCCACGCCATGCCCGCGCGGGACCACATCGGACTCCACTACCGCGAGGTCATGCGCGCCCCGGAGTTCGAGGCGGCCGAGTCGGCGATGCGCGAGGTGCTGCGCACCGGAGCCCCGCTGGTCGAGCAGGCGCCGCTGGTGGGCCGTACCGCGGCCGACCCCGGGAACCCGCACGCCTGGACGATCTCGCTCTTCCGGCTGGAGGACACCCAGGGCCGGATCCTCGGCGTGGCCGAACTCGTGGTGGACGTCACCGAGCGGTACGAGGCGGCCCAGGAGGCCGGCGAGACGCGGCGGCGGCTGAGCGTGATCGCCGACGGCTCCGCCCGCATCGGCACCACCCTGGAGGTCGGACAGACGGCCAGGGAGCTGGCCGAGGTCACCGTTCCCGCCTTCGCCGACGTGGCCGCCGTCGACGTGCTCGACTCCATCCTGGACGAGCACCGGCCCCCCTCCCGCGAGGGCTCTCCGGCGTACTTCCGCGCCCTCGCGCTGAAGGCCGCCTACCCCACCGACGCCGTCCGGGCCGCCGACCCGCCCGGCCGGATCGCCGCGTACCCCGCCGACCGCCTGGCCACCCGGTGCGTGCGGACCGGCCGCCCCGTCCTCGTCCGGCACGCCGACGGCAAGGACCTGTCGTGCATCGCCCGGGACGAGCGGTCCGCCACCCTGCTCGCCCGCGCCGGAGTGCACTCCTACCTCGCCGTGCCGCTCTCCGCCCGCGGCACCACCATCGGCTTCCTCGGCCTGACCCGGGCCCGGGACCCGCGGCCCTTCGACGAGGACGACATGGCCATCGCGGTCGAGCTGGCCTCCCGCGCCGCGGTCTGCATCGACAACGCCCGCGCGCACCAGAGCGTGCGCAACGCGGCCGAGTCCCTCCAGCGCAGTCTGCTGCCCGATCACCCGCCGCGCCTTCCCGGGCTGGAGGTGGCCTCCCGGTACCAGCCCGCGCAGGCCGCCTACGAGGTCGGCGGCGACTGGTACGACGTCGTCCCGCTCGACGGTGCCCGGACGGCCCTCGTCGTGGGTGACGTCATGGGCAGCGGCATCGACGCCGCCGCCACCATGGGCCGGCTGCGCACCGCCACCACCGCCTACGCCGACCTCGACCTCGAACCCGCCCAGGTACTGCACCACCTCGACGCGCTCACCTCACGGCTGGAGCAGTACATCGCCACCTGTGTGTACGCCGTCTACGACCCCCGGCGCGCCGAGTGCCACCTCGCCACCGCCGGACACCTCCCGCCCGCCCTGGTCTGCCGCGGCGAGCACCCCCGCCTGCTGGACCTGCCGACCGGCGCGCCGCTCGGCGTCGGCGGTGTGCCCTTCGAGACCGCCACGGTCCCGCTCGCCCCGGGAGACCAGCTGGTCCTGTACACCGACGGGCTGGTCGAGACGCGCGAGCACTCCATCGACGAGCGCCTCGAGACCCTCCTGCGCCTCCTCGACACGCCGGACGCCTCCTTGGAGGAGACCTGCGACCGGCTCCTGCACGACCTGAGGCATCCCGCGAACCACGACGACGTCGCCCTGCTCATCGCCCGTGCCTGCCTCTTCACGGCGTAGGCCCGGCCGACCGCCCGAGATGCGGATCACCGGGCCAGTGCCGACCCTGGTAACGGAACCCGTTCCGCCGAGGAGGCAGACATCATGTCCATGATGGACAAGCTCAAGAGCATGCTGAAGGGCCACGAGAGCCAGGCGGCCAAGGGCGTCGACAAGGCCGGTGACTACGTCGACGAGAAGACCCAGAGCAAGTACAGCCGCCAGGTCGACACCGCCCAGGAGCAGCTGAAGGACCAGCTGGGCCGCGAGCAGGGCCGGGACAACCCGCCCCACGCCTGACCCGCCGGCCTCCAGGAGCCATCGCCCCCGGGCGCGCCGCGCCGCACGTCCGGGGGCGACGAAACGCCTCATCCCTGTCTCCGCATGGACACGACGAGCAAGAGGGTGGGCAGGGCGGAGGCGTTGGTGCTGGGCGGGGGCGGTGTCGGCGCTCTCGCCTGGATCGCCGGGCTGCCGCCAGGGCCGGCCGACACGGGCCAGGACGTGACGGGGGCCGACGTGATCGTGGGGACCTCGGCCGGCTCGACCGTCGCGGCGCAGCCGGCGGCTCGAGTGGAGCCGCCGGCTGAGCCGGGCCCACCCAGCGGGCCCGTCGTCACCTTCCCGCCGCCCGCCCGGAGGACGGGCGGCGGGAACGTCGAGGGCGGGGTCCGGCCGGTTCAGGCGATCTCGACGAGCAGATCGCCGCCCTCGACCTGCTGGACCCGGTTGATGGCCAGGCGGGACACCCGCCCCGCCTTGGGTGCGGTGATGGTGGCCTCCATCTTCATCGCCTCGATGGTCGCCACCGTCGCGCCGGCCTCCACGTCGGTGCCCTCGGTGACCGCGAGCGTCACCACTCCGGCGAACGGCGCCGCGACGTGACCGGGGTCGGCCCGGTCGGCCTTCTCGGTGACCGGGACGTCGGAGGCGGCCGCCCGGTCCCGTACCTGGATCGGCCGGAGCTGGCCGTTCAGGGTGGCCATCACGGTGCGCATGCCGCGTTCGTCGGCGTCGCCGACGGCCTGGAGTTCGATCAGCAGCCGCACCCCGGGCTCGAGGTCGACGGCGTACTCCTTCGCGGGCCGCAGCCCGTAGAAGAAGGCCTTGCTGTCGAGGACGCTGGTGTCGCCGAAGGCCTGCCGGTGCGTGTCGAACTCGCGCGTGGGGGCGGGGAACAGCAGCCGGTTGAGGGTGGCGCGCCGGGACTTCTCCAGGCCCTCGCGGTCCTCCGCGGTCAGCTGCCGCACCGGCTTGGCCCCGGCGCGGCCCTGCAGGGCCTTGGTGCGGAACGGCTCCGGCCAGCCGCCGGGCGGGGTGCCCAGCTCGCCGTGCAGGAAGCCGATGACGGAGTCGGGGATGTCGTACCGGTTCGGCTCCGCCTCGAAGTCCGCCGGGCTCACCCCGGCGCCGACCAGGTGCAGGGCGAGGTCGCCGACCACCTTGGAGGACGGGGTGACCTTGACCAGGTGGCCGAGGATGCGGTCGGCGGCGGCGTACATCGCCTCGATGTCCTCGAAGCGGTCGCCGAGACCGAGCGCCACCGCCTGGGTGCGCAGGTTGGACAGCTGGCCGCCGGGGATCTCGTGGTGGTAGACGCGTCCGGTCGGTGAGGCGAGGCCCGCCTCGAACGGCGCGTAGATCCGGCGGACGCTCTCCCAGTACGGCTCCAGGTCGCCCACGGCCTGCAGGTCGAGGCCGGTGGGCCGCTCGGAGTGGTCGGTCGCCGCCACGATCGCCGACAGCGACGGCTGCGAGGTCGTGCCCGCCATGGAGGCCACCGCGCCGTCCACCGCGTCGGCGCCGGCCTGGACGGCCGCGAGGTAGGTGGCGAGCTGGCCGCCCGCGGTGTCGTGGGTGTGCAGGTGCACCGGCAGGTCGAACTCCCGGCGCAGGGCCGAGACGAGCTTCGCGGCCGCCGGGGCACGCAGCAGGCCCGCCATGTCCTTGACGGCCAGGACGTGGGCGCCCGCCTCGACGATCTGCTCGGCCAGCCGGAGGTAGTAGTCGAGGGTGTACAGGCGCTCGCCGGGATCGGACAGGTCGGAGGTGTAGCAGAGGGCGACCTCGGCGACCGCCGTGCCGGTCTCCCGTACGGCCTCGATGGCGGGCCGCATCTGGCCGACGTCGTTGAGCGCGTCGAAGATCCGGAAGATGTCGACGCCGGTGGCGGCGGCCTCCTGCACGAAGGCGTCGGTCACCTCGGTCGGGTACGGCGTGTAGCCCACGGTGTTGCGGCCGCGCAGCAGCATCTGGAGGCAGATGTTGGGCACGGCCTCCCGCAGGGCCGCGAGGCGCTCCCAGGGGTCCTCGGCGAGGAAGCGCAGGGCGACGTCGTACGTGGCGCCGCCCCAGCACTCCAGGGACAGCAGCTCCGGCAGGGTCCGGGCCACGACCGGGGCAACCGCGAGCAGGTCCTTGGTGCGTACGCGGGTGGCGAGCAGCGACTGGTGGGCGTCGCGGAAGGTGGTGTCGGTGACGCCGATGGTCGGCGACTCGCGCAGCCACCGGGCGAAGCCCTCCGGGCCGAGCTGGACGAGCCGCTGCCGGGAACCCGCGGCCGGCTCGCCGGCGGGCAGCGGGGGCAGCTTGGTGACCGGGTCGATGAGCTCGGGCCGCTCGCCGTGCGGCTTGTTGACGGTGACGTCGGCGAGGTAGGTGAGCAGCCTGGTGCCGCGGTCGGCGGAGGAGCGGGCGGTGAGCAGGTGCGGGCGCTGCTCGATGAACGACGTGGTGATCCGCCCGGCCTGGAAGTCCGGATCGTCGAGGACGGCCTGCAGGAACGGGATGTTCGTGGCGACGCCGCGGATGCGGAACTCAGCCACGGCCCGCCGGGCCCGGCCGATCGCGGCCTTGAAGTCCCGGCCCCGGCAGGTGAGCTTGACCAGCATCGAGTCGAAGTGCGCGCTGATCTCCGTACCCGCGTGGGTGGTGCCGCCGTCCAGGCGGATGCCGGAGCCGCCCGGGGAGCGGTAGGCGCTGATGCGGCCGGTGTCGGGGCGGAAGCCGTTGGCCGGGTCCTCGGTGGTGATGCGGCACTGGAGGGCGGCGCCCCGCAGGGTGACGGTCTCCTGGGACAGGCCCAGGTCGGCCAGCGTCTCACCGGCCGCGATGCGCATCTGGGCCTGGACCAGGTCGACGTCGGTGACCTCCTCGGTGACCGTGTGCTCGACCTGGATGCGGGGGTTCATCTCGATGAAGACGTGGTTGCCGTCCCGGTCGAGCAGGAACTCCACGGTGCCGGCGTTGCGGTAGCCGATCTGCCGGGCGAAGCGCACCGCGTCGGCGCAGATGCGGTCCCTCAGCTCCGGGTCCAGGTTCGGGGCGGGCGCCAGTTCGATCACCTTCTGGTGGCGGCGCTGCAGCGAGCAGTCGCGCTCGAAGAGGTGGATGACGTCGCCCTGGCCGTCGGCGAGGATCTGCACCTCGATGTGGCGCGGCTCGACGACGGCCTTCTCCAGGAACACGGTGGGGTCGCCGAACGCGGACGCCGCTTCGCGGGCCGCCGCCTCGATGGACTCGCGCAGCTGGGCGGGGTCCTCGACCCGCCGCATGCCGCGCCCGCCGCCACCCGCGACCGCCTTGACGAACACGGGGAAGCCGATCTCCTCGGCGGCCCGGACCAGTTCGTCGGTGTCGGTCGACGGGGCGGAGGAGCCGAGCACCGGTACGCCCGCCTCGCGGGCGGCGGCCACCGCGCGCGCCTTGTTCCCGGTCAGCTCCAGGACCTGGGCGCTCGGCCCGACGAAGGTGATGCCCGCCTCCTCGCAGGCGCGGGCCAGTTCGGGGTTCTCGGACAGGAAACCGTACCCGGGGTAGACCGCGTCCGCGCCCGCGCGGGCCGCGGCGGCGACGATCTCCTCGACCGACAGGTACGCCCGCACGGGATGCCCGGGCTCACCGATCTCGTAGGCCTCGTCGGCCTTCAGCCGGTGCAGCGAATTGCGGTCCTCGTGCGGGAAGACGGCGACCGTGCGCGCCCCCAGCTCGTAGCCGGCGCGGAACGCGCGAATCGCGATCTCCCCGCGGTTGGCGACCAGCACCTTGCGGAACATTGTCGATCCCTTCAGCCTGCCGGTGACGAACACCATGGTGTCGGCCACTCCCCTGCCGTGCCACGTGATGAACGTTAGGGGGTATCGGGGCTGCTGAAGGGCGGGATACGTCACATTGACATGACCGAGTTGAGCCAGGAGGCCAGGAGCCGGCTGGTCTCCTCGGGCCGTTCCTGCTGGATCCGGTGCCCGCAGCCGTCGAGGAGGTGCGAGGCGAGGAGGCCGGGCAGGGTGGCGGGGAAGGCGTCGATCGCGTCGGCCGGCCAGGCCGGCCCAGTTGCGGTCCATGTTCCGCGGGCGACGAAGTGCGGGTGCGGGGCATCAAGCCGATGATGCCGGCGGTGCAGCCGCGGCCGTCACCGATGTCGTAGCCGAAGCGGTAACCCGTCACGCGCGAAGTGGTAGGAACACACAGCGCAACGTGCGAGGAGCGCGCTTCGCCCGCGCGAGTGGTGCATCGCCCTGGACGGTCGTAGCGTCGATATTGAGTCGATCGCGAGCGGGCGGAGGCGAGATGCGCGGACCGATTGTATGGACAGCGATCACGCTCTGGTCGGGCGCGCTGCTGGCGGCGGCCGTATCCCCGGCCGCGGCCACCGCGCCGGCCGCGGCATCGGCGCCGACGGCGGCGACGGCGGCGACGGCGGCCGCACCGGAGACGAGGAGCGCGGCGGCGCGGCCGCCCGGGCCCGTGCTCGTCGACTGCGTGTCGAATCCGGACGTACGGCCGGCCGACTTCATCCTGGCCTGCGGTGACGGCAACAGCCGCCTCGCCGGGATGCGCTGGTCGCAGTGGAGCCCGGCGTCGGCGAAGGCCGTGGGCGTGAACCTGGTGAACGACTGCAAGCCGTACTGCGCGGTGGGCACGTTCCACGCGTACGCGGTCACGGTGCGGCTCGACCGTCCGAAGCCCTGGAAGAAGTATCCGCAGGTGCAGCACTTCACCCGGATGACCCTCACGTACACCGGCAACGCCAGGCCGGAGGGGTTCCCCCGTGTGGTGACGTACCCCCTGTGGGACTGACCCCGCGTCCGGCGCGGGTCAGCGCCGCCCGGTGTGCGCCCGCGCGGCGACGTACAGTTCCTCGGAGGCGGAGATCAGCTCTCGCCGTTCCTCCTTCGAACCGACCATCGGCTGGGACCCGTCGAGCGGGACCTGGGCGCTCTCCGGCAGGTACCGCACCGTCACCAGGCCGATGGCCCCGGCCAGCATGAGGTAGAAGGCCGGCATCATGTCGTTCCCGGTGAGGTTCACCAGGGCCTCGGTGACCAGCGGGGTGGTGCCGCCGAAGGCCGCGACGGCGAAGTTGAAACCGATGCCCATGGCCGCGTAGCGCACGGCCGTCGGGAAGAGCGCGGGCAGGGTGGCCGCGCTCGGTGCGGCGAAGCAGGCCAGCAGGGTGGAGAGCAGGAGCATCCCGAGGACCGGGCCCCAGGTGCCGTGCATCTTGATCAGCAGGAAGGCCGGCACCGCCAGGACGATCATCGCGGCCGCGGCGACCGCGTAGACCGGGCGCCTGCCGACCCGGTCGCTGAACCGGCCGATGAAGGTGATCAGTACGACGATCCACACCATGCCGACCAGCACGAGGACGTCCGCGAAGCCGCTGGAGCGGTTCAGCGTCTCCGTCTGATACGTCGGCAGGAAGCCGGTGACCATGTAGTTGGTCACGTTGTAGAGCAGCACCAGACCGACGCAGACCAGCAGCGGCCGCCAGTGGTTCCTGACGATCGCCTTCAGCTCACGGCCCGCCGAATCCTGGGCGAGGCTCTTCTCGTGTTCGTCCAGCTGCTGCTGGAAGGCGGGCGATTCCTCCAGCTTCAGCCGCAGGTAGAGACCGATCACACCGAGCGGTCCGGCGATCAGGAACGGGATCCGCCAGCCCCAGGAGAGCATCTGGGCGTCGGTCAGCGTCAGGTTCAGCAGGGTGACCAGGGCCGAGCCGAGGGCGTAGCCGACGAAGGTGCCGAAGTCGAGCCAGCTGGAGAGGAATCCGCGCCGGCGGTCCGGCGAGTACTCGGCGACGAAGGTGGTGGCGCCGCCGTACTCACCGCCGGTGGAGAACCCTTGCACCATGCGGGCGAGGAGCAGCAGCACGGGAGCGGCGACGCCGATCGTGCCGTAGGCGGGTATCAGCCCGATGGCGAAGGTGCCGACCGCCATCATGATCATGGTGGTGGCGAGCACCTTCTGCCGGCCGAGGCGGTCGCCGAGGGGACCGAAGACGAGGCCGCCGAGCGGGCGTACCACGAACGCGGCGGCGAAGGTGGCGAAGGAGGAGATCACCTGGGCGGCGGGTGAGGCGCCCGGGAAGAACACCTTGCCGATCGTCGCGGCCAGGTAGCTGTAGACGCCGAAGTCGAACCACTCCATGCAGTTGCCGAGCGCCGAGGCCCCGACCGCGCGCCGCAGCAGGGGCGGCTCGACGACCTGCACGTCCTCCGTGCGGAAGGCGCGCCGGTTCCGGCGGAGCCTGCGGGTGAGGTCCTCGCGCACCTGCCGCGGGAGAAGCGCGGCACGTTTCGCGCCCTTCGGCTCGCCGGAGAACTCGCCCTGACCGTCAGCGATGGTGTCGGCCATGCCGCCGCCCTTCTACGTTCGTACTGCACTGCGCACACGCGACCGATGTGCCCTGCAGGACGCACACCACCGCACGCCACACCTCCTGCCCGGCATCGCTCCCTGCACACCGGCAACGTCCGAGCGGCGAGCCCGGCGAGCGGGGTCAGGCGAGGCAGGTCAGGGGACGGCCTCCGTTGTAGGCGACCATGTCGCCGAGCGCGGCCACGGCGTCGATGGGCCGGCCGAGCGGTCCGTCCTCCAGCTCCGCGTAGGCCCGGTGCAGGTTGCCGACGATCCGCTCCCGGTCGAGCAGCTCGCCGTACTTCCCCAGGTCCAGTTCGCGGGCGGTCTGAAGCGGCGTCAGCCCGGCGTCGCGGCCGTCGCGGGCGGCCTGCTGCACGAACCGCAGATAGCCGAGGACGTCGTCGACGATCTCGGGGCCTGTGACGGCGCCGTGCCCGGGGACGATGGTCGTCGCGCCGAGCGGCCGGACGACCTCCTCCAGGACCCGGATGGCGCCGGCCACCGACCCCTGGAGCAGGAACGGTGTGCCCCCGTTGAACAACAGGTCGCCGCTGAAAAGCAGTCGGCGCTCGGGCAGCCAGACGATCGAGTCGTTCGTCGTGTGGGCCGGCACCCCCACGTGACGTACCTCGGCACGCAGGTCGTCGGACCACACGGTCACCGAGTCGGTGTACGTGAGGAACGGCGGCTCGAGCACGAACTCGCCCCAGTCGACCTCGGTCCAGAACGGCTTGTCCTTCGGCTCTCCCCATTCGAGGACGCCCGCCCGGGTGGCCTCGTGCCCGACGATCGTGGCGCCGCTGAAGAGGTGGTTGCCGAAGGTGTGGTCGCCGTGGTGGTGGGTGTTGATGAGCGTCCGTACCGGCTGCGGCGTGACCTTCGCTATGGCGTCCAGGTAGGCCCGGGTGCGGCGGACCGTGGAGCAGGCGTCGACGCTGATCACGCCGCGTCGGCCCACCAGGAAGCCGGTGTTGTTGATCCACCAGGTTCCGTCCGGCTGGATGTAGGCGAAGACACCGTCGCTGACCTCCTCGACCCGGGCCGGGGGAAGCGTGCTGACGTCGTGGTGGACACTGCTCACTGCGGGCTCCTGTCGCGGTGGGTGAGCGGGGGCGCATGGGCCGTCTCCGTGATCATCGCATCCGAGCCGGTCCCGCCGGTACCCTGCTCGCCGGACGCCCGGGTCCTGGGGGAACCGCGCCGCCCGGTCGGTCCCGTTCCGTCACCCCGCAACCGGGCCTCACCGCACGAAGCCGCCGGCCGGCCGAGCACCGCGGCGGAACCGCGCCCACCGGGAGAGGCTCACGGACCGTCCCGCCGCCGACGGGCGCCGGCCGCGCGGGGGGCGGGGGCGCAGGGCGCGGGGGCGCGGGGCGCGGCACTTGACTTGGAGTGCGCTCCACGTCCTAGCGTCGAGAGAGACGATCCACTCCACAGGAAAGGCCAGGACGCACATGAAGCGGCGCAGGCTGCGGGACCTGGAAGTGTCAGCCATCGGCCTCGGCTGTATGGGCATGTCCGCCTTCTACGGCTCCGCCGATCAGGACGAGGGCGTCCGGACCATCCGGCGCGCACTCGAGCTGGGCATCGACTTCCTCGACACGGCGCAGCTCTACGGCCCGCTCACGAACGAGACGCTCGTGGGCCAGGCGATCAAGGGCCATCGCGACGAGTACGTGATCGCAACCAAGTTCAACTACCGGATGGACGACGCCGTCCCCGGCGACATGAGCACGGTGGGTCGGCAGGACGGCTCCGCCGAGCACGTCCGCAGCTCGGTGCACGGCTCGCTCAAGCGGCTCGGCACCGACTACATCGACCTCTACTACCAGCACCGCGTCGACCCTGACGTCCCCGTCGAGGAGACCGTCGGCGCCTTGGCGGAGCTGGTCGCCGAGGGCAAGGTGCGGCATATCGGCCTGAGCGAGGCGGGGCCCGGAACCCTGCGCCGCGCACACGCCGTGCACCCGGTCACGGCCGTGCAGAGCGAGTACTCGCTGTGGACGCGCGACCCGGAGTCCGAGGTGCTGCCGACGTGCCGGGAGCTTGGCATCGGCTTCGTCCCCTACTCGCCCCTGGGCCGCGGCTTCCTCGCGGGCCGGTTCTCCTCGCCCGACGAACTCGACAGGGAGGACTGGCGCCGCGGCGGCCCCCGCTTCACCGGCGAGAACCTGGAGGCGAACCGGAGGCTCGCCGAGAAGGTGAAGGAGATCGCCGCCGAGAAGGGCGTGACACCTGCCCAGCTGGCGATCGCCTGGGTGCTCGCCAGGGGCGAGGACCTGGTTCCCATCCCGGGCACCAAGCGCCGCGGCTACCTGGAGCAGAACGCCGCCGCGACCGACGTCGAGCTGACCGGGGAGGACCTGGCCCGCATCGACGCGGAACTGCCGGAAGCCGCCGGAGCCCGCTACGACGAGGCCGGTATGCGGGCCGTGGACCTGTAGCACCCGGGCGGCGGGACCGGCCAGGGGGACGGCCAGGCGAACCGGCGATCCTGTCATGAACACGACTTTGAGCAAGCCCGTCCATGAGCCGATTGATCCCGCATTGCGCTCATGACCGCGGCGAGTGCGGGTAGCCGCTACTGCGACGCAGACCGGCCGCCGGTTGTTCGACGACAAGGATCCCCCCACACACGAAGGCCCATGGAACATGGTCATCCCGCTCAGGAATCAGACGGCGGACGGACAGACCTCCCTCGCTCCCGCTCCGCTTCGCTACAGCGCCACCTGGGAGGCCGGCACCCTGCGCGGCATCGATGCGCGGCGGGCGGTGTCGGCGTTCCTGGGCCGCCTGGGGTACCTCCCGGACCAGCGGGTGAGCCAGGACGCCCAGCTGGTGGTCAGCGAGCTCGTGACCAACGCGCTGCAGCACGCTCCCGGCCCCTGCGGGCTGCTGCTGGAGCTGTCCCCCGGCGCGGACGTGCTGCGCATCACCGTGTGGGACACCTGCACCGCCCTCCCCGAGCTCCAGCCGAGGGACGGGGGCCGGATCGGCGGCCACGGGCTGAGGCTGGTCGCCATGCTCTGCGCCGATCTGCGGACCGGGCCGCTCGACGGCGGCAAGCGCGTGACCGCGGACCTGCGCCTGCCGCCACCGAGCGGCTGAGGTCCGCCAGGAGCAGACGCCGGCGGCGCACGGTGGGCCACCGCGCACAGCAGGCACGGGTGCCACTGTGGGTGCCACGTGGGTGCCACTGTGGGTGCCGCTGTGGAACACCCCGCGTTCGACCACCCGAAAGCCCCCAGTATCGTGTGGTTACCATATGAGCGCCGCCTAGCTCGAAAGATGGATCTGTGACTGTCAACGACGACTCGTTCACCAACTGGAAGAACCGCGAGGAGATCGCGGAGTCGATGATCCCGATCATCGGGAAGCTGCACCGCGAGCGGGACGTCACGGTCCTGCTGCACAGCCGCTCCTTGGTGAACAAGTCGGTGGTCAGCATCCTCAAGACCCACCGCTTCGCCCGGCAGATCGCGGGCGAGGAACTCTCGGTCACCGAGACGATGCCGTTCCTGCAGGCGCTCACCACGCTCGACCTCGGCCCCTCCCAGATCGACCTCGGCATGCTCGCCGCGACGTACAGGGCCGACGACCGGGGCCTGACGGTGCCGCAGTTCACCGCCGAGGCCGTCGCCGGCGCCACCGGCGCGGGCAAGATCGACCGCCGTGAGCCGCGCGACGTCGTTCTCTACGGCTTCGGCCGCATCGGCCGCCTGGTCGCCCGGCTGCTGATCGAGAAGTCCGGCTCCGGAAACGGGCTGCGACTGCGTGCCATCGTCGTGCGTGGCGACGGCGGGCGGGCCGCCGAAGACCTCGTCAAGCGCGCCTCGCTGCTGCGCCGGGACTCCGTGCACGGCCAGTTCCAGGGCACGATCACCGTCGACGAGGCGAACGGCACGATCTCCGCCAACGGCAACGAGATCAAGGTCATCCACGCCGACGACCCGACGTCGGTGGACTACACGGCGTACGGCATCAAGAACGCCATCCTCATCGACAACACCGGCAAGTGGCGCGACCGCGAGGGCCTGTCGAAGCACCTGCGCCCCGGCATCGACAAGGTCGTCCTGACCGCGCCCGGCAAGGGCGACGTGCCCAACATCGTGCACGGCGTCAACCACGACACGATCAAGCCGGACGAGCAGATCCTGTCCTGCGCGTCCTGCACCACCAACGCGATCGTGCCGCCGCTGAAGGCGATGGACGACGAGTTCGGCGTGCTGCGCGGCCACGTGGAGACCGTCCACTCGTTCACCAACGACCAGAACCTGCTGGACAACTACCACAAGTCGGACCGACGCGGCCGTTCCGCGCCGCTGAACATGGTGATCACGGAGACGGGTGCCGCCTCCGCCGTCGCCAAGGCGCTTCCCGACCTCAAGGCCCGGATCACCGGCAGCTCGATCCGCGTGCCCGTGCCGGACGTCTCGATCGCCATCCTCAACCTCCAGCTCGGGCGCGAGGCCGACCGCCAGGAGGTCCTCGACTACCTCCGCAACGTGTCGCTGACCTCGCCGCTCAAGCGGCAGATCGACTTCACCACCGCCCCCGACGCGGTCTCCAGCGACTTCATCGGCTCCCGTCACGCCTCGATCGTCGACGGCGGCGCCACCAAGGTCGAGGGCGACAACGCGATCCTCTACCTGTGGTACGACAACGAGTTCGGCTACTCCTGCCAGGTCGTCCGCGTCGTCCAGCACGTGTCCGGGGTGGAGTACCCGACGTACCCGGCCCCGGCGGTCTGATCCTCTGATCCGGACCCCGTCACACTCCGCCGGCCGGGACCCCCTTCTCCGGGGTCCCGGCCGGCGGTGTCACGCCACCCGGATGCCGACGATGCAGGTGTCGTCGTCGGTGTCCGACCTGCTGTAGGTGAGCAGCCGGTCCAGCTGCTGGTCCAGTGTCCTGGGCGCGCTGGGCGCGGACCGGGCGGTCGCCAGCAGATGCGACAGCGACTCCTCCACGGACCGGTCGCGGCGCTCGATCAGACCGTCGGTGTACATCAACAGCGTGTCCGCGGGCTCCAGTCGGAGTTCCGTCTCCTCGTACACCGCTTCCGGCACCGCGCCGAGCAGCAGTCCCTTGACGACCGGCAGCGTGGTCGCCTCGGCGTCCCGGACGAGTACCGGGGGCAGGTGCCCGGCCCGGGCCCAGCGCAGGGTGCGGCTCTCCCCGTCGTAGAGCCCGCAGACGGCGGTGGCGGTGACGGCACCCGTGAGGTGGTGCGCCACGATGTTGAGCCAGGACAGCAGCTGCGCCGGCCCCGCGCCCGTCACGGCGAGGCCGCGCAGCGCGTTGCGCAGGACGACCATGCTGGTGGCCGCCTCGATGCCGTGCCCGGCCACGTCCCCGACGCACAGCAGCACCAGACCGGAGGGCAGCACGACCGTGTCGTACCAGTCGCCGCCGACCAGTTGCTCCGTCTCGGCGGGCCGGTAGCGCACCGCCACCTGGAGGTCCGGCACCTGCAGCGGGGCCTGCGCCGGGGGCATGATCGCGTGCTGCAGCTGCAGGGCCAGCCGGTTGCGTTCATCGGCCTGCTGCTCGGTGTGGGCGAGTTGGTCACGGGTGGCGGCGAGAGCCACCTCGGTCCAGTGCTGGGCCGAGATGTCCTGGTAGGCGCCGCGCACCACGAACAGCCGGCCGTCGGTGTCGAGGACCGGCTCCGCCACGACCCGGATGTGGCGGGTGACCCCGTCGGGCCGCAGGAGGCGGAAGGCGGCGGAGGCCGGACGCCGGTGGTGCAGGAGCGTCCTCAGGAACCGCCTGATGGTGACGGCGTCGTCGGGGTGGGCGTGGGCGGGCAGGTCCTCCAGCGCGACCGGGGGGCTGGTGGGCGGCCGGCCGTACAGGCTGAAGAGCTGGCCGTTCCAGGTGATCTCGGCCGTCAGCAGGTTCTCCTCGAAGCCGCCGATGCGGCCGAGGCGCTGGGCATGCTGGAGCAGGCTGGCGAGCCGGGCGGTCTCGTCCTCGATGCGCCAGATGAGCAGCACGCTGGAGCCGTGGCGGCTGACGCTGATGTCGGCGACGGTCGCGAGCGGGACCTGGTCGACGAGCGCGGTCAGGTTGATCCGCTGCGCCCGGAACGGCTCGCCCGTGGCGTAGACCCGCTCGACGCGCTGGTACAGCTCGCTCTCGCCGGCGGCCATCGGGTAGGCCTCCAGCAGCAGGGCGCCGTTGACGACGGCACGGGGCCGGCCCGCCGGGTCGAGGAAGCGGTTGTTGACGTGCTGGATGCGGAAGTCGACGAGCTGTCCGGCGCCGTCGAGGTGCGGTACGAGGACCAGCGCCGGGTCGTGCAGTCCGTCCGCGAGATCGCTGAGCTCCTGCGCGTCCGGCACCACCCGGGGCTCCTGCGCCGTCCCGTGCAGCAGCGTGTACGTCTCCAGGGTGTGGGCGCACAGCTCCGCCAGTGCCTCCACCTGCCGGACCACCTGCGGGGGCTGGGGTCCCTCGGGCCGGGGCCAGGCGATCTCCAGCACCCCGTGGATACGGCCGCCCGCCCCGGCGGGTACGGCGGCCCGCGCGCCCTCCGGATGCAGGAGCCGACCGATCGTGGGCAGGCCGGACTCCGCGAGCGACGGCAGCCACTGCCCCGACCGCTCGGTGAGGCCGCGCCGGGCCACCGTGGCCACGTCCGGCGGGACATAACGCCAGCGGGCGGCCTCGGCCTGCGGGAACCCGGCGCTGCCGGCGAGGGTCAGCGAACCGTCGGAGCCCGCGGCCCAGATGGCCACGCCGACCGCGCCGAGCGGCTCCAGCGCGTGCTGCAGCAGGGAGTCGGCCACGGCCTGGGTGTCACTGGCCGCCAGGGCGCCGCTCTCGGCCGCACGCAGCCGGACGGCCGCCGATTCGTCGAGTTGCTCCGGCGCTTCCGCGGTGCCCGCGAGGAAAGCGCCGGTCACCTCGGACACGCGGTCCCGGGCGGCCTGGTTGATGACCTCCACGGCGAATTCCAGGGGCGTCACCCGAGCCTGCTCGGTGAGTTCGGCGAGCTGGCGCGCGGCCTGTGCCGGGCCGCAGCCGAGCCGCTCCACGAGGATGCCCTTGGCGAGCTCGACCAGCGCCCGCCCCTCGGCCTCCGCCTGCGCCGCCCGCACCTCCCGGCGCAGCCGCTCCACGGTCGCGGCGAGCCTGCCCACGGGCGACGTCCGCGCGGACCCCTCCGGCTCGGTCTCCGAACCGGCCTGCAGGGCCATGAGGGCAGCGGGGTCGACGGCGGGCGGATCCGAAGCGGGCTGCTCCTGGGCCGACGGCACACCGCCGGCCGCCGGCCCTCGCCCGGCCACGACATCCGACGACCCGGTCACCTCGTCACCCGGCGCGCCCGGATCGAACACCCCCTCCCCCACCACACCGCCCGGCCGGCCGGCATCCGGCACACCGGCGGCCGCCGGATCCGGCGCGGCCATGACGTGCGACGTCTCGGGGGCCGCGGTGCCCGGCTGACCGGGGACGGGCGGTTCGGGTGCCGTCGGTCCGAGGGGCGGAAGGGCGCTCGCCGGCTCGGGGGTCGAGTCGTACGTGGTCACGGTGTGCGGGCTCCTCGGCTGGCGGACGGCCCCGGCGCGCTGCGGTACGCACGCGGGGCTGGGGCGGGCGCGGGCCTCGTCATGCGGGGAGCCAGCGCCGGACGCAGGCGACGAGGTCCTGGGTGTCCACCGGCTTGGTGACGTAGTCACTGGCCCCGGAGGCCAGGCTCTTCTCCCGGTCGCCGGGCATCGCCTTGGCGGTCACGGCGATGATCGGCAGGTCGGCGTACCGCGGCATCTTCCGGATCTCGGCGGTGGCGGTGTAGCCGTCCATCTCCGGCATCATCACGTCCATCAGCACGAGGGCGACGTCCGGATTGTTGACCAGCGTCTCGATGCCCTTGCGGCCGTTCTCCGCGTGCAGCACCCGGAATCCCTGGAGTTCGAGGATACCGCTGAGCGCGAAGAGGTTGCGCGCGTCGTCGTCGACGACGAGGACGGTACGGCCCGCGGCCGCGGCGGTGGTGTCGAGCATCGGAACCTGCGTCTCGTCGTGCCGGACCAGCGTCAGCACCTCCCCGGGCTCCTCGGTCGACAGGTGCAGGGCGATGCGCTCGCGCAGCTCGTCCAGGCTGTAGAGGTACTCCAGGGACCGGCCGTCGGGACCGGAGCGCACGCCCTCCTCCCCGACCGGTCCGGCCCGGTGACCGCTGTGCACCAGGACCGGAACGCTCGCCAGCGCCGAGTCGCCCTGCAGGGCGTCCAGGAAGCGGGCCGACTCGCCGTCGGGCGTGCCCAGTTCGACGACGACGCAGTGGCACGGCTCGGCGGCCAGGGCACCGGCCGCCTCCTGGGCGCCGACGGCGGTGATGATGTCGACGGGTGCGTGGGAGGGATCGCTCTCCCGGCCGTGTGCCAGGTCCCTGACCACGCTCTCCGCGACGAGGGTCAGCAGTCCGCGCGGCCGCTCCTCGACGACCAGCAGCCGGCGCGGACGCCGCTTCGTGCCGGTGCGGACCGCCCCTTCCCCGGATGCGGGTTCGGCCGTCGTCTCGGACGCGAGCGTTTCCAGCACCTTCTGGGGCGGGCGGCCGCCACGCGCCGTCTCCGCGAAGTCCGGCCGTGCCACGGGCAGGTAGAGCGTGAACGTGCTGCCCTTGCCGGGGGTGCTGTCCACGGTGACGGCACCGCCGAGCAGGTGCGCGATCTCCCGGGTGATGGACAGGCCGAGGCCCGTGCCGCCGTACTTGCGGCTCGTCGTGCCGTCCGCCTGCTGGAAGGCCCCGAAGATCGTCTCGAGCTGCTGCTCGGGAATGCCGATCCCGGTGTCCATCACCCGGAAGGCGACGACGCTGCCGCTGCGCAGCACTCCTTCGGGCGTCTCGTCGTCCGACGCCGGTTCGATCCGCAGTTCGACACCGCCCTGTTCGGTGAACTTCACCGCGTTGGACAGCAGGTTGCGCAGGATCTGCCGGAGCCGGGAGTCGTCGGTGAGCAGGTCGGCGGGCGCACCGGTCGCCGTGGTGATGGTGAACTCGAGGCTCTTCTGCGTCGTCATCGGCCGGAACGTGGCCTCGACGTACTCGATGAGCTGCCGCAGCGGGACGCGTTCCGGCGTCACGTCCATCTTGCCGGCCTCGACCTTCGACAGGTCCAGGATGTCGTTGATCAGCTGGAGCAGGTCGGAGCCCGCGGAGTGGATGATGCCCGCGTACTCGACCTGCTTCGGGGTGAGGTTGCGGGACGGGTTCTGGGCGAGCAGCTGGGCCAGGATGAGCAGGCTGTTGAGCGGGGTGCGCAGCTCGTGGCTCATGTTCGCGAGGAACTCGGACTTGTACTTCGAGGCCAGCGACAGCTGCTGGGCGCGGGCCTCCAGTTCCTGCCGCGCCTGTTCGATCTGCAGGTTCTTCGCCTCGATGTCCCGGTTCTGGTCGGCCAGCAGCGACGCCTTCTCCTCCAGTTCGGCGTTGGAGCTCTGGAGTTCCTCCTGCCGGGCCTGCAACTCCGCGGAGCGGGCCTGGAGTTCGGAGGTCAGGCGCTGCGACTCGCCCAGCAGCTCGTCGGTGCGGGCGTTGGCCACGATCGTGTTGACGTTGACGCCGATGGTCTCCATCAGCATCTGCAGGAAGTCCCGGTGGATCTGGGCGAAGGCGCTGACCGAGGCCAGTTCGATGACGCCGAGCACCTGGTCCTCGAAGACGATCGGCAGCAGCATCAGCGCGCTCGGCTCGATCTGCCCGAGTCCGGAGGAGATCGTGACGTAGCCCGCCGGGAGGTCGTCCACGGCGATGGTGCGGCGGCTGCGGGCCGCCTGGCCGACCAGCGACCGGCCGAAGGGGATGCGGGTGGGCCGCGGGTCCTCCTCGGGACGGCCGTAGGAGCCGACGAGCCGGAGCTCCGGGCCGCGGTCGCCGTCGTCGGCGAGGTAGAACGCGCCGTACTGGGCGGACACCAGGGGCACCAGCTCGTCCATGATGAGCTCGGCGACCACGGGCAGTTCGCGGTGGCCCTGCATCAGGCCGGAGATCCGCGCGAGGTTGGTCTTGAGCCAGTCCTGTTCCTGGTTGGCGCGGGTGGTCTCGCGCAGGGACTCCACCATCGAGTTGATGTTGTCCTTGAGTTCGGCGACCTCCCCGGAGGCGTCCACGGTGATGGACCGGGTCAGGTCGCCCTCGGCCACGGCGCTGGCCACCTCGGCGATGGCGCGCACCTGCCGGGTCAGGTTGCCGGCCAGCTCGTTGACGTTCTCGGTGAGGCGCTTCCAGGTGCCGGACACCCCCTCCACCTCGGCCTGGCCGCCCAGCCGGCCCTCGGTGCCCACCTCGCGCGCCACCCGGGTGACCTCGTCGGCGAACGCGGAGAGCTGGTCGACCATCGTGTTGATGGTCGTCTTCAGCTCCAGGATCTCCCCGCGCGCGTCGACGTCGATCTTCTTCGACAGGTCACCGCGCGCCACCGCGGTGGTCACCAGCGCGATGTTGCGGACCTGGCCGGTGAGGTTGTTGGCCATGGAGTTGACGTTGTCGGTGAGGTCCTTCCAGGTGCCGGCCACGTTCGGCACATGGGCCTGGCCGCCCAGCCGGCCCTCGGTGCCGACCTCCCGGGCGACCCGGGTGACCTCGTCGGCGAACGCCGAGAGCGTGTCGACCATCGTGTTGATGACGTCGGCCAGCGCCGCGACCTCGCCCTTGGCCTCGACCGTGATCTTCTGGGAGAGGTCGCCCTTGGCGACGGCGGTCGCCACCTGGGCGATGGACCGCACCTGTCCGGTCAGGTTGGAGGCCATCACGTTGACGTTGTCGGTGAGGTCCTTCCAGGTGCCGGAGACACCCCGCACGGTCGCCTGACCGCCGAGGTTGCCGGCCGTGCCCACCTCGCGGGCCACGCGGGTGACCTCGTCGGCGAACGCGGAGAGCTGGTCGACCATCGTGTTGATGGTGTTCTTCAGCTCCAGGATCTCCCCGCGCGCGTCGACGGTGATCTTCTGCGACAGGTCGCCCTCGGCGACGGCGGTGGCGACCTGGGCGACGTTGCGCACCTGCGCGGTGAGGTTGCCCGCCATGAAGTTCACCGAGTCGGTCAGGTCGCGCCACGTGCCCTTGACGCCCTTGACGTCGGCCTGGCCGCCCAGCCGGCCCTCGGTACCGACCTCCCGGGCGACCCGGGTGACCTCGTCGGCGAACGCCGAGAGCTGGTCGACCATCGTGTTGATGGTGTTCTTCAGCTCCAGGATCTCCCCGCGCGCGTCGACGGTGATCTTCTGCGACAGGTCGCCCTTGGCCACGGCGGTGGTCACCTGGGCGACGTTGCGCACCTGCGCGGTGAGGTTGCCCGCCATGAAGTTCACCGAGTCGGTCAGGTCGCGCCACACGCCGGCGACACCGGGGACCTGGGCCTGGCCGCCCAGCCGGCCCTCGGTACCGACCTCCCGGGCCACGCGGGTGACCTCGTCGGCGAACGCCGAGAGTTGGTCGACCATCGTGTTGACGGTCTCCTTCAGCTGAAGGATCTCGCCACGCGCGGGCACGTCGATCTTCTGCGACAGATCGCCCTTGGCGACGGCCGTCGCCACCTGGGCGATGTCCCGCACCTGCGTGGTGAGGTTGCCCGCCATGGCGTTGACGGAGTCGGTCAGGTCGGCCCAGGTGCCGGAGACGCCCGGCACCTCCGCCTGGCCGCCGAGCGTGCCCTCGGTGCCGACCTCCCGGGCCACGCGGGTCACCTCGGAGGTGAACACCGACAACTGGTCGACCATGCCGTTGAACACGGTGGCGATGTCGCCCATGAGCCCGTCGGAGTCGTCGGGCAGGCGCGTCCCGAAGTCGCCGTCCCGGACGGCTGTCAGACCCGCGAGGAGTCGTCTGAGTTCCTGGTCACCCGGGACCGCCTCGGTCACCTCGGTCGCCTTGCCGGCCATGCGTCCCCTCGTTCCGCTCCCATGAGCCTCCGGTCGAAGGCTCGGAACCGTGCCGGGAACGCCCTGCGGCCCGGCCGATTGTGCACGCGTTTCCGCAGTTCACGGATGTGTCTACGGAGTGAAAATACGTCGCAGGCTAACCCAGGTGGACGACCGCCGACAAAGCCTCCGGCGATGTTCCCGCTGCCGGGAAATCCATCGGTGAACAGCAGGCATGGGTCGGTGGGAGCGGGGTACTCAGGAGGTTTTCCCTCACCGCGGCAAGACGGTGTGCCCGTGTCCGGCGCGGTGCGCCGAGCGGGGTTCAGGGCGCGTGCAGGGCGACGTGCAGCGTGTCCGTGACCGCCTTCCCCGGTCGCCGTAGAAGACTCGTCCTCACGAGCCGTGGACCGGGGTGACCGTCCCCCCTCACGCGACGGGCGGGCGGTGACGTGCGTTCCGGGCTTCGGCGGGGCCGAGGGTCAGCCGTTCGTCCCGCCGGAGTCCGGGGCCGGGCGGAGCCGCGCGTCCCGCCAGGCGCTGGGTGAGACGCCGTACGCGGCACGGAAGCTGCGGCTGAAGTGGGTGGCGCCGGCGAAGCCCGAGCGTCGGGCGACCGCGGAGACCGTGGTGTCCGGGGCGGGCGATCGCCCCGCAGCACGATCCACGTACCGGTGACCGCGATGTCCGCCAGGGCCGACTCGATCACAGCGCTTTGCGCGTCCCGCCCGGCCGGCACCGGCACCGCGGCCCGTTCCCGCGGGCCACCGGCCCAGTAGACCAGACCGGCGCGCGGCCCGGCCCGGTGCGGCTCCCCCGGGGGCGAGACCTGGCGCACACGCACGCGCTCGCGTGAAGCGACGGCCGCGGGGCAGCAGAAGCTCCGGCGACACGCACCACAGAAGGGGGACATCATGGCGTTCTTCACGATTTCCAGGCACCGCCCCCTCGTCCTGCTGTCCTCGACGGACCTGGCCATGGAGTACGAGCGTCTCGAGCGGGAGAGCGCGCAGCTCAGGCAGGCCGTCACCTCGCACGCCGTCATCGACCAGGCGATCGGCGTGGTGGTGGCGCTCGGCGGGATCGCCCCGGAGGAGAGCTGGCGCGTCCTGAGGGACGTCTCGCAGCGCACGAACACGAAACTGCGGGCCGTCGCCGATCACGTCCTGGACTTCGGACAGGGCGGCATCCTGCCCGAGCCGCTGCTCACCGAGCTGAAGCTGGCTCTCGACCGGTACCGGGCGCCCTGCCCGGCCGCGCGCCCGCGGCCGGACGGGTGCTGACCCGTGCGCGGGCCGGCGCGACCGGGCGGTGCTCAGGAGCGAGTGGTCGTCCCGCCGACGGCGGAGGCGATCCCGCGAACCGTTTCGGCCTGCGGAGCGGTGGCACCCGTGCCAGGCTCGGAACAGGGTCCCCCGGGCGAGACCGGGTCCCCGGAACGGGGAACGCGGACCGGGGAACGGGGAACGCGGACCGGGGAGCGCGGACCGGGTTGCGGAAGGCGAGCGGCAGTGGCGATGTCCGGCGAGGCAGGACCGTCCCGTCCTCCGGCACGCGGGGAGCGAGTGGTGCACCGTGCTCGGCAGGAGCCCGCCGGTCTCGTCCGTGGGCAAGGAGTTCCCGCCCCAGGCCTTCCCGGACCACTGGCCGTTGCCTTCTTCGTCCACCCGGACATGACCGAACGGCCGTGCACGGGCTCCTACGCACCCCCGCAGGCCACACCCACCGGCGAGGTCTGCGCCTCGGTGCAGCACATCGGCTTCCAGGTGCGCGGCGGTCTGCGCGGGCACCGGGTCCGCAACGCGATCGGCCGCCGGTACTTCGGCGAGAGGGCTGACACGCCGGTGACCGGGACAAGGGGAGGCCCACGAGTCGTGAGCGAGGAGGACACGGCATGACCGGGGACGACATGAACCTGCTGTACGGGCCGCAGCCGAACGTGGCGAAGGCCGCCGGTTACCCCGACGCGCCGCCCCGCATGGGGTTCTTCACCGACACGTCCGTGTGCATCGGGTGCAAGGCGTGCGAGGTGGCCTGCAAGGAGTGGAACGCGGTGCCGGAGGACGGGCTGGAGCTGACCGGCATGTCCTACGACAACACCCAGGGGCTCGGTGCGGACACCTGGCGGCACGTGGCCTTCATCGAACAGCGCAAGCCGCTGGGCGGGCAGGAGCCCGGGGTCCGCCACGACGACGTCGACGTCTTCGACGCGGCACGGCAGTTGGGTACCCCGGCCTCCTCCCCAGGCCCCGGAGCCACCGCGCCCGCGCCCGGCACCGCCCCCGCCGGGTCACCGTCCGGCGCGGTCTCCCCGCTGGCGCCGGACGGACGCACCGAACTGCGCTGGCTGATGTCCTCGGACGTCTGCAAGCACTGCACGCACGCGGCCTGCCTGGACGTGTGCCCGACCGGCTCGCTGTTCCGCACCGAGTTCGGCACGGTCGTGGTCCAGGAGGACATCTGCAACGGCTGCGGCTACTGCGTGCCCGCCTGTCCCTACGGTGTCATCGACCAGCGGAAGGGCGACGGCCGGGTCTGGAAGTGCACCCTGTGCTACGACCGGCTCGGCGTCGGCATGGAGCCCGCCTGCGCGAAGGCCTGCCCGACCGACTCCATCCAGTTCGGCCCGCTGGAGGAGTTGCGGGAGCGGGCCGCGGCGAGGGTGGCGCACCTGCACACCGCGGGCGTCACCGACGCGCGCCTGTACGGCGAGAGCCCGGACGACGGAGTCGGCGGCGACGGCGCGTTCTTCCTCCTGCTGGACGAACCGGAGGTCTACGGTCTGCCCCCCGACCCGGTCGTCACCACCCGGGACCTGCCCGCCATGTGGCGGAACGCGGCGGCGGCCGCCGGAGCGCTGGCCGCCCTGGCCGTCGCCAGCTTCGTCAGGAGGCCCTGATGAGCGGATCGGACGTCACACCCGACGGGGTCCGGGGCACGCGGCCCGGACGGGACGCCACGACGGGCGAGCGTGCCGGACGCCGCCGGCGCCGGCGCGGGCGGGGCGAACGGCCCATGGTGCCGGAGGCGGAGTTCTCGTCGTACTACGGCAAGCCGGTGCTGAACAAACCGACCTGGAAGCCCCTGGACATCGCCGGGTACCTGTACCTGGGCGGTCTCGCCGGTGCGTCGTCGCTGCTGGCCGCCGGGGCGCAGCTGACCGGGCGGCCCGCGTCGGCACGGGCGGCGAAGCTGGGCGCGGCGGGCGCGATCTCGTTGTCCCTGGTCGCGCTCGTGCACGACCTGGGGCGGCCCGGCCGGTTCCTCAACATGCTGCGCGTGTTCAAACCGACCTCGCCGATGAGCGTCGGTTCGTGGCTGCTGACCGGCTACGCCCCGCTGACGCTGGTGGCGGCCGGCACCGACGTCGCCCGCCGCTACCGCCTCGTCGGCTCCGCCGCCACGGCGGGCGCGGCCGTGCTCGGTCCGGCCGTCGTCACGTACACCGCCGTCCTGATCACGGACACGGCGGTGCCTTCCTGGCACGAGGGCCACCGGCAGATGCCGTTCGTCTTCGCGGGCTCGGGCGCGAGCGCGGCGGCCGGGCTGGGGCTGATCTGCTCACCCGTCGGCCAGGCGGGGCCCGCACGCCGCATGGCTGTGCTGGGAGCCGCCCTGGAACTCGGTGCCTTCCACGCGATGAAGCGCCGCATGGGCCTGGCCGCCGAGCCCTTCGAGCAGGGCAGGGCGCGCAAGCTGCTGCGCGCGTCGGAGGTGCTGACCGCCGGTGGTGCCGCGGTGGCGGCGCTGGCCGGCCGGCGGCGTGACCGGTGGACGGCCGCGGTGGCCGGTGCCGCCCTGCTGACCGGTTCCGCGGCGCTCCGGTTCGGTGTGTTCCACGCCGGGGTGGCCTCCGCCGAGGATCCCAAGTACACGGTCGTACCGCAGCGGGAGCGGCTTCAGGCGCGCGCTCGCTGAGCGGCCGGGCCGTCGGCGGCGCGTTCGGGGAGCCGGTTGCCCGGACGGCTCCGGCAGCCCGGCGGCCTGCCGGTCCGCGGGGAGCCGCGCCGAGGGATACGGGACGCGGGTCCGCCGCTGCCGGGCCCGCCCGGACCGCGCCGCTCCCCGACGTCCAGCGGTGTCTCGAAGCAGCCCGTGACGCCGGCCCGGTCGAGCACGGCGCCGGCCGTGTCGGCGGAGCCGTTCGTCAGGGTCACCAGGCGGTGCCCGGCGGCGCGCGGGGCCCGCACGCCGCCGAAAAACGTGCTGGTCGGGCACCGGTTTGACGAGCCACGGCACGGGTATTCCCGGCCCGGTGGAGGTACCCGCGGTGGAGCTGAGGAGGCGCCTGCCATGCCGACGGTCCGGCGGTTGCCCGGGGCCCGGGCGTCGGCCGGACAGCGGCGCCCCCGGCCGGTCGTGCGCGACACCGAGGGAGCCCACGCCCTCGCCGCCCAGCTGGGTCGGCACGTGGCGTCCGAGGATGCCGTGTGCGCCCGGCCGCGGGACAATGTGCACCAGGAGGAACGGCGCCGGCCGGGGGAGCAGGCCGTCCGGGGCCCGGCGGGCCGCACCGGCCCGACCGCGCCCGTACCCCGGGCGACCGGGCACGGTGGACCACATGCGGGTCGGGGCCGGCGGGGAACCGAGCGGGAGGAGTGAGCGATGGGCGTCCGTACCTGGATCGACTCATGGCCGGTCTACCGGCAGCTCAAGGGCACCGACCCGCTGGGCCGGGGGGCCGCCGCGAAGAGCGGGCACACCGCACGGCTGGAACCCCGGGTCGCCACCGCGGACAGGGTGGTGAAGTCGGTCTGCCCGTACTGCGCCGTGGGCTGCGGCCAGAACGTCTACGTCGAGGGCGACCGGGTCACCCAGATCGAGGGCGACCCCGACTCACCCATCTCCCGCGGCCGGCTGTGCCCGAAGGGATCCGCGAGCCTCCAGCTGACCACCGGTGACGCCCGCGAGCACCACGTCCTCTACCGGCGGCCGCACGGCACCGGGTGGGAGCGCCTCGACCTGGACACGGCGATGGACATGATCGCCGACCGCGTCATCGCCTCCCGGCGCACCGGATGGCAGTGGGAGGTCGACGGCACCCGCACCCGGCGCACCCTCGGCATCGCGAGCCTCGGCGGTGCCACGCTGGACAACGAGGAGAACTACCTCCTCAAGAAGCTGTTCACCGCTCTGGGCGCGATCCAGATCGAGAACCAGGCGCGTGTTTGACACTCCTCCACCGTTCCCAGTCTGGGAACCTCGTTCGGACGCGGCGGCGCGACCACCTTCCAGCAGGACCTGCAGAACTCGGACTGCATCGTCATCCAGGGCTCGAACATGGCCGAGTGCCATCCGGTCGGGTTCCAGTGGGTGATGGAGGCCAAGGCCCGGGGCGCGAAGGTGATCCACGTCGATCCTCGGTTCACCCGCACCAGCGCCTTGGCCGACGTGCACGTGCCGCTGCGCGCGGGCTCCGACATCGCCTTCCTCGGCGGGATCATCAACTACGTCCTGGAGAACGACAGGTACTTCCGGGACTACGTGGTGGCCTACAGCAACGCTCCGGTGGTGCTGCGGGACGACTTCCGTGACACCGAGGACCTCGACGGCGTCTTCTCGGGCCTCGACCCGGACAGCCGCTCCTACGACAACAGCAGCTGGCAGTACGCGGGCATGGAGATGCAGGCGGCCTCGGGCGAGCGCGACACCGAGTACGACAAGCGCACCGGGGACGGCGCTTCGGTGACCGAGGCCGCGCGCGGCGAGGCGCACGGCTCCGGGGGTGCCGCGATCGGCGAGGGCGAACCCGAGCGGGACGAGACGCTGACCCATCCGCGGTGCGTCTTCCAGGTACTCAAACGGCACTACGCCCGTTACACGCCCCGGATGGTCGAGGAGGTCTGCGGCGTACCGCAGGACCTCTTCCGGCAGGTCTGCGAACTGGTCACGGAGAACTCCGGCCGGGACAGGACCACGGCGTTCGCCTACGCGGTGGGCTGGACGCAGCACACGGTGGGCGTGCAGTACATCCGCGCCGCGGCCGTCCTGCAGACCCTGCTCGGCAACATCGGCAGGCCGGGCGGCGGGATCCTCGCGCTGCGCGGCCACGCCTCCATCCAGGGGTCGACCGACATCCCCACCCTGTTCAACCTGCTCCCCGGTTACATCCCCATGCCCCACGCGCACCAGAACCAGGACCTGGACGCCTTCGTCCGGGCCGAGGCGGCGCGCAAGGGCTACTGGGGCAACATGCGCGCCTACCTGGTGAGCCTGCTGAAGGCGTACTGGGGCGAGGCGGCGACCGCGGACAACGACTTCTGCTTCGACTACCTGCCACGGCTGACCGGATCGCACTCCGCGTACGAGACGGCCATGGCCCAGCTGGAGGGCACCTGCAAGGGCTACTTCCTGCTGGGCGAGAACCCGGCGGTCGGCAACGCGAACTCCAAGCTGATGCGGCTGGGCATGGCCAACCTGGACTGGCTGGTCGTGCGGGACTTCTCCCTGATCGAGTCGGCGACCTGGTGGAAGGACGGCCCGGAGATCGAGACGGAGGAGCTGCGCACGGAGGACATCCGCACCGAGGTGTTCTTCCTGCCGGCCGCCGCGCACACGGAGAAGGACGGCAGCTTCACCAACACCCAGCGCCTGCTCCAGTGGCACCACCAGGCGGTCGAACCCCCCGGCGAGACGCGCAGCGACCTGTGGTTCGCCTTCCACCTCGGGCGCAGGATCCGCGAGAAGCTCGCCGGGTCCACCGACGCCATGGACCGGCCGGTACTGGACCTGACCTGGAACTACCCGACGAAGGGCCGCCATGCCGAGCCGGAGGCGGAGGCCGTGCTCGCCGAGATCAACGGCTGTGACGCCGAGGGCGACCCGCTCGCCTCGTACGAGCAGCTCGAAGCCGACGGCTCCACCAGCTGCGGCTGCTGGATCTACTGCGGGGTGTACGCCGACGGCGTCAACCAGGCCGCCCGCCGCAAGCCGGGCAAGGAGCAGAACTGGGTGGCGAGCGAGTGGGCGTGGGCGTGGCCCGCCAACCGCCGCATCCTCTACAACCGCGCCTCGGCCGACCCGGACGGCAGGCCCTGGAGCGAGCGCAAGGCCCTGGTCTGGTGGGACGAGGACCGGGCCCGGTGGACCGGCCACGACATCCCCGACTTCACCGGGGACAAGTCGCCGTACCACCAGCCGCCACCGGACGCGGCCGGCGCCGAGGCTCTGTCGGGCACTGATCCGTTCATCATGCAGGCCGACGGCAAGGCCTGGCTCTACGTGCCGTCCGGGATCACCGACGGGCCCCTGCCGACGCACTACGAACCGCAGGACTCCCCCTTCCCCAACGTCCTGTACGGGCAGCAGCGCAACCCCGTACGGCAGTTGATGCCGCCGCACCCGGACAACCGCTACCAGCCGAGCGGCACCGAGCCCGGCTCGGAGGTGTTCCCCTACGTCGCCACCACCTACCGGCTCACCGAGCACCACACCGCCGGCGGCATGTCCCGCTGGCAGCCGTACCTGGCGGAGCTGCAACCGGAGTTCTTCTGCGAGGTGTCGCCCGAACTCGCCGCCGAGCGCGGCCTGGAGCACACCGGCTGGGCGACGATCGTCAGCGCCCGGGGGGTCGTAGAGGCCCGGGTGCTCGTCACCGACCGGATGGCATCACTGACCGTGCAGGGACGTACCCTGCACCAGGTGGGGCTGCCCTACCACTGGGGACCGAACGGTTACAGCACCGGCGACGCGGCCAACGAACTGGTGCATCTGTCCCTCGACCCCAACACCCACATCCAGGAGACGAAGGCGTTCGCCGTCGACATCCGGCCGGGACGCCGCCCCCGCGGCCCGGCCGTCGTGGAGCTGGTGCGGGCCTACCGGGCGCGGGCGGGCATCGACGAGCGGACGGGCACGGAGCCGTGATCACCTGAGCACGACCGAGTGGGTGCCGCGCGGCACCAGCTCGCCGACCACCGGCGCTCCGGGCACCTCCCCGGCGACCAGCAGCCCGCCCGAGGTCTGGGCGTCGGCCAGCAGCAGCCGGGTGTCGGCGTCGGTGTCCCCGAAGTCCGTGAACGGCGCGACCCACTCCAGGTTGCGCCGGGTGCCTCCGCTGACGTACCCGGCGCGTACGGCCTCCCGGGCGCCGTCCAGCAGGGGCACGGCGGCGGTCTCCACGACGGCGGTCACGCCCGAAGCCCGGGCCAGCTTGTGCAGATGGCCGAGGAAGCCGAAGCCGGTGATGTCGGTGGCGCAGGAGGCGCCCGCGGCGAGGGCGGCGGCGGACGCGTCCCGGTTGAGCGCCACCATGGTGGCGACCGCCTGCTCGAACCGCTCGCCGGTCGCCTTGTGGCGGTTGTTCAGTACCCCGAGCCCGAGCGGTTTGGTCAGCGACAGCGGCAGACCGGGCCGTCCGGCGTCGTTGCGCAGCAGCCGGCGGGGGTCGGCGAGTCCGGTCACGGCCATGCCGTACTTGGGTTCGGGGTCGTCCACGCTGTGCCCGCCGCCCACGTGGCAGCCCGCTTCGGTGGCGACGTCCAGACCGCCGCGCAGTACCTCGCGGGCCAGGTCGAAAGGCAGCCGGTCGCGGGGCCAGGCCAGCAGGTTCACGGCGACGAGCGGGCGGCCGCCCATCGCGTAGACGTCCGAGAGGGCGTTGGCGGCGGCGATGCGGCCCCAGTCGTAGGGGTCGTCGACGACCGGCGTGAAGAAGTCGGCGGTGGACACCACGGCCGTGTTCTCCTGCCCGGGAAGCGTGACGACGGCCGCGTCGTCGCCGGTGGCGAGCCCGACCAGCAGCGGGCCGCCGGCCCCGGCCGGCGGGGGTGCCGTCAGGCCGCTGACGACCTCCTCCAGCTCTCCGGGCGGGATCTTGCAGGCGCAGCCGCCGCCGTGGGCGAACTGTGTGAGCCGTACGGACGCTTGGCGGGTCGGTGTCATACCGGTCTCCTGGGGAACTAGCCTGGCGGTCGGTGGAGGCGTGTGGGTGCCTGGTGGCCCTCCCGGTCTTCAAAACCGAGGTGCCCGAGGATCTCGGGCAGGCGGGTTCGATTCCCGTCCGCCTCCGCTCCCCCGGCCGGCCCGGCAGCGCCGGCGCAGATCGTCCACCCGCTCCGTGCGTCCCCGGGCGTCCAGGTACTCCAGCAGCGGCACGGCCACCCGGCGCGTGGTGTCGAGGGCCCGGCGGGCCTCGCTCAGCGTGAACGGCTGGGGCAGCCCGGACAGGACGGTGACGGCCCGCTCGTCCGCGCCGGGAAGCAGCACGATGCCGTCGGCGATCTTCAGCAGGGCGCCCGCGGAGACGGCGGCGGCTACCGCCTTGCGGGTCAGTCCCAGCCGCGTCAATCGGTCGGCCTCGGGCGCGCGGAAGGGAGTGCGCGCCAGATCCCGGCGTACGGCGTCCACGGCCGCCGCGATCGGCGGTGGCAGCGTCGGACGGGTGCTGCCGGGTCCGTACCACCGGCCCTCGCGGCTGGTCAGCCGCGGCTCGCCGGGACTGCGGGCGAGCGCGTCGACCAGGGCCCGGTCGGGCAGGCGGAGCAGGTGGCGGGCCGCCTCGGTGGCCAGGCCGGGCTCCAGGGGGTGGGCCTTCGCGTGCCGGTCCACCTCCGCGGCCAGGCGCGCGCGCAGTGCCGTCCAGTGCGCCTCGTCGGCCAGCCAGTCCCCGGCGACGGGCGCGGCGGGGGGCGGCACCCCTATGGCGAGCAGTTCCGAGCGGCGCACCAGCCGGCGCCTGCGCAGTTCGGCGGCGCCGTCCGGGCGGCCGGTCATGCCGGCGAGCTCCGCCGCCCGGGCCCGTCCCGCACCCCGCCGGGCCAGCCGTGGCGGGCGTACGTCGAGCACGGTCACCCCGCAGGGGGTGCGGCTGCCGCCCGGTTCGCGCAGCACGGCCCGGTCGCCGACCCGCAGGGGCAGGGGGCGGGCCAGGGTGAGCCGGGCGGTGTCCTGGCCCAGCGGGCGGACGGTCACGGGGACGGCGGCCGTGCCGATGTGCAGCGTGACCGTCCGGGGCAGGTCGGCGACGGGGTCACCGACGACCCGGGCGTCCACCGTCGCGGTCGTCAGCCAGCGGCCCGGGGTCAGCAGCACCTGGCCTCGGCCGAGCGCGTCGCTCGAGGGACCGTGCACGTTGACGGCCACCCGCGCCACACCGCTGACCTCGGACCGCTCCTCGTGCAGGCACTGCAGCCCGCGCACCCTGAGCTCGGCGGTGCCGTCCGCCGTGACGAGGTGGTCGCCCGCCCGGAGGGTGCCGGCGCCGAGCGTGCCCGTCACCACGGTCCCGTGGCCCCGCACGGTGAAGGCCCGGTCCAGCCACAGGCGCACGTCCTCGTCGGCGGACGGGTCGGGCAACGTCCCGGCCAGCCGAGCCAGTTCGGCCCGCAGATCGTCCAGCCCGGCGCCGGTGACCGCGCTCACCGCCACGGACGGCACCGTGCCGAGCGAGGTCGCGGCCAGGCGTTCGACGGCGTCGGCGCGCACCGGCTCGGGGTCCGCGAGGTCGCTGCGGGTGACCGCGAGCACGGCGTGCCGCACGCCGAGCGCGTCCAGGATCGCCAGGTGCTCCTGGGACTGCGGCTGCCAGCCCTGGTCGGCCGCCACCACGAACAGGACGGCGGGCACGGGCCCGACCCCGGCGAGCATGGTCGCGACGAACCGCTCGTGGCCCGGCACGTCCACGAAGGCGAGGTGTTCGCCCCCGGGCGGCAGCCGGGTCCAGACGAAGCCGAGGTCGAGGGTGAGTCCCCGGCGCCGCTCCTCCTCGAAGCGGTCGGGTTCCATCCCGGTCAGCGCCCGTACGAGAGCCGACTTGCCGTGGTCGACGTGCCCGGCGGTGGCCAGCACCCGCATGACGGCTACCTCCCCGCGACCGACCGGACGGCGTGGGCGAGCCGCTCGTCGTCCTCCGGCGGCACCGCCCGCAGATCGAGCAGGCAGCGGCCCGCCTCCAGGCGCCCGACCACCGGCACCCGGCCGGTGCGCAGGGGGGCGGCGAACCGCTCGGGCAGGGACAGCGCGGCGCTGGGCAGGGTGACGCCGGGCGCGCCGCCCCCGCCGACCGTGGCCGCGCTCTCGACGGCCCGTGCGTCGACGCCCTCCGCGTGCAGCGCGACAGCCAGCCGGTCGGCGCGGGACCGCAGCCGTGCGGGGTCCGCGGCCAGTGCGACGGCGGTCGGCGTCGTGGGGCCGGTGAGCGTCGCCTCCAGGGCGGCCAGCGTCAGTTTGTCGACCCGCAGGGCGCGGGCCAGGGGGTGCCGGGAGAGGGTGCGGACCAGTTCCCCGTCGCCCAGCAGCAGCCCGCACTGCGGCCCGCCGAGGAGTTTGTCGCCGCTCGCGGTGACGAGCGCGGCGCCGTCCCGCAGCTGGGTCTCGGCGTCGGGCTCGTCGGGCAGCAGCGGGTGCGGCTCGAGCAGCCCGGAGCCGATGTCGACGACCACGGGGACGCCGAGCGCCGCCAGTTCACCGACGCCGGCGGCGCGGGTGAACCCGGTGATGCGGAAGTTGGACGGGTGCACCTTGAGCACGCATCCCGTGCCGGGGCCGATGGCGGCGGCGTAGTCGGCGGCGGTCGTCCGGTTGGTCGTGCCCACCTCGCGCAGCCGGGCCCCGGTGGAGACCAGGAGGTCGGGCAGCCGGAAGCCGTCCCCGATCTCCACCATCTCGCCCCGGCTGATGACGATCTCCTTGCCCGCGGCGAGCGCGGTGGCCACCAGGACGAGGGCGGCGGCGCCGTTGTTGACGACGTGCGCGGCCGAGGCCGACGGCACCCGGTCGCACAGCGCGCGCAGGGCGGAACGCCCCCGGCGGGCCCGCGCACCCGTCGCCAGGTCCAGCTCGACGTCGGTGGGGCCGGCGGCCTCCCCGACCGCCTGCCGGGCCGCCGCCGACAGTGCGGCCCGGCCGAGGTTGGTGTGCAGCAGCACTCCGGTGGCGTTGATCACCGGGCGGAGCCCGCCCACCGTGTCCGGCAGCAGCTCGACGGCCGCGTCCGCCACCCGCTCGAGCGGGACGGCACCGCGCCGTGCCCGCTCCTGGGCCTGGCGCACGGCCGTCTTCACCACAGTCGCGCCCAGCCGCGCCGCGGCCTCGGACAGCCGCGGATCGCGCAGCACGGCGTCGGTGCGCGGGATCCGCCGGCGAACGTCGGGGTCCGCCGGGTCCCTGTCGTCCGTCTGCTGCGGTGCGCGCCGCTGCTCCATGGCGCCCTGCCTCTCCGGCCCTGCCTGTGGCTCTCCCCCGTGGTCCCCCGGTGCCTCCATCGTCTCTCAGTGCCCCGTGCCGGCGGTTCGACACGCCAGGACGCCGCAGGGGACGCGGCCCGGGCGCTGCGCGACGCGCGCCCCGGCGTCAGCCGTCCTGCTTCAGGCCGGTGATCTTCCTCGTCCTCAGGCCGGACCGGACTCCGATGCGGGTCCGCTTCGGCCTTGGCGCCGGCGGCGACCGCGGAGTCCTCGTCGTCCCGGACCAAGTCGGCACAGGCGCCGTAGAAGTCGGCGACGCGCTGGGGGACGTCTCGCGGGTCGCCCTGCGCGGTGTCGGCCGCGGTCGCGCGGGCGCGGATCGCCGGTCGTGCCGCGCAAGGCGTCGTCGTCCGGCGTCGTCGTCCGTGGTGAAATCGAGTTCCCCGACGACCGGTTCATCCGGCACGAGCCGCTGGGAACGCTTGCGCGGACCGCGCCGCCCTCGCCCCGCACGGCGTCGTCCAGCGGCCAGGCGTCCGTCCGGGCCGGGAGCGGGCGCGGCCTCAGACCAGATGGGCGAAGACCACGAGGTTGTCGGTGTAGTCCTTGACCGTGCGGTCGTAGTCCCCGGCGCAGGTGATGAGCCGCACCTCCGCCCTGGGGGTGTCGGCGTACACGCGCTTGCTGGGGAAGGCGTCCTTGGCGAAGGTCTCCGTGCTGTCGACCACGAAGGACGGTTTCGTGCCGTCGGCCCGCTCCACGGTGAACCGGTCGCCGGGCTGCAGCCGGTCCAGGTCCGCGAAGACCGCGGCCGAGGTCGCCGTGTCGACGTGGCCCGCGATGACCGCGGTGCCCGGCTCCCCGGGCGAGACGCCGTCGGAGTACCAGCCGACGAGGTTGGTGTCGTCGGCGGGCGGCGGCTGGAGCCGGCCGGAGTCGCCGATGGCTAGGGACGTGAAGGGGGCGTCGACGGAGATCTTCGGGATGGACAGGCGCGTCGGCCTGGAGCGGGGCAGGCGCTTGTCCGTCCGGGGGTCGTCCGGGGCCGCCGCGGTGGAGGCGCCCGCGGCGCTCGGGGCGTCGGGCGAGCCGGACGAGCCGGACGGCCCCTGCCTGCCGCCGATCAGAGCGACGGCCAGGAGTGCGATCGCGGCGGTCCACACCAGCCGCCCACCGGAGCGGGAGCCCGGACCGGCCGGGACCGTCTCGGCGGCGGCGGGGGACGGCGGGTGAGCTGCCATGGGAAACCACCTCACTCGGACACGGCGGCGCGGTCGGGGGGCGGGCCGCCGGCCGCCGGGCGCGAGGTGCGCGGGCGGCGGCCGTAGACCTGGGACATCGGATTTTGGCTCAGGCAGCCGGTTCGGCGACCTTGCGGCGGCGCAGCGCGTACATGCCGGTGGCGGCCACGGCCACGACGGACAGCCCGGCGGCGGTCACGCCCGGCGTGGCCAGCGCGCCACCCCCGGTGTGCATGCCGCCGCGCGGCTTGCCATGGCCCTTCTCCTTGCTCCAGCCGCCCTCCTTGCCACCCTCGTCGCCCTTGCCCTGCTCGTCGTCCTTGTAGGAGTCGGAATCGCCGCTTTCATCCTCGTCCGAATTCCAGTCGTCTCCGCTCGACTCGTGCTTGCCGCCACTGGAGTGGCCCCCGCCACGCTCCTCGTCGCGGCTGCTGTCATCGCCTTGCTTCTTGCTGTAAGAAGAGTCATCACGACCCTCGTCGCCCCCGTAGGCGTGGGCCCCGGGAGCGGCGACGGCAAGGGCAGCCGTCGCTGCCGCAGTGGCCAGGATCATGCGGGCAGATCGCATCTCGTCATCCTTCCGCCGGGGGCCGGGCAGCCGATACTCCATCAGCTGTCATGACCGGACCTCCGACATGAACCACCGTCAGCCACGCCACCGGCTCGCACCATCCGGGCCGCCCAGCCGGGTTACCGGCGCGCCGACGGTTCCCCCGAACGCGGCGAGCTGTCACCGCGTCAGCCCGACGGCCCGCCCGGCAGCGCCCGGCACCGGCACCGGCACCGGGTGCGGCGGCCCGCACACCGGCCGGAAAGACCTCTCCCGGACGTCATCGTCAGCCGGTCGCCGACAGCGCCGGGGGACGCCGGGCGGCGCCGTCGAGGAGTTCGCGGTGCCTTCGGGCGCCGGCGAGGTTTCCTTTCCGCCTCACGACCGGCCCGGATGACGCCGTGGGGTTCACCGGGCTGCCGGGCGGCGCCTGACCGGCGCTCCGGACGCCGCCCGGGAGTGATCCGCTCTCCGGTCGGGCAGGGCCCGTACCCTGGGGCGGTGGACGACAGCAGCGAGGAACCGGGGGCGGTGGCGTCCCGGCTCACCGGGCGGCCGGCGACCGGCGGGCGCCAGCTGTCCGGGGCGCCGGCCGAAGTCACCCTCGACGACGGCACGGTGGTGGTGGTCAAACGGGGGCACGGTCCGCGTGCGGTCCGCGCGGAAGTGGCCGGTCTGCGCTGGCTGGCCGCCGCGGGTGCGGTCCGGGTGCCCGCCGTCCGCGGGTACGACGAGCACTGGATGGTGACCGAGCGGATCCCGACCGGGCCGCCCGACGCCTGGGCCGCGGTGCGGTTCGGCCGTGGGCTGGCCGCCCTGCATTCCGCAGGGGCGCCCGCGTTCGGGGCGCCGCCGCCCGACGGTCCGCAGGACGCGTACATCGGGCTCGCCCCCATGCGCAACCGGCCCGGCGCCGACTGGCCGCGCTGGTACGCCGAGCACCGCGTACTGCCGTATCTGCGCGGCGCCGTCGACGACGGGACCCTGCGCGCCGCCGAGGCGGCCGTCGTCGAGCGCGTCTGCGAGCGGCTGCCCGGGCTGGCCGGGCCCGCCGAGCCGCCCGCCCGGCTGCACGGCGACCTGTGGAACGGCAACGTGCTGTGGGGCGCCGACGGGCACGTCCGCCTCATCGACCCGGCCGCGCACGGCGGACACCGGGAGACCGACCTGGCCATGCTGCATCTCTTCGGCTGCCCCCACCTGGACCGGATCCTGGCCGGCTACCAGGAGGCGGCACCGCTCGCCGACGGCTGGGCGGAGCGGGTCGGCCTGCACCAGCTCTTCCCGCTGCTGGTGCACACGGTGCTGTTCGGCCGCGGCTACGCGGAGCAGGCGCTCAGGGTGGCCCGGCGGGCCCTCGCCGGCTGACCGGGCACCCCGCCGGTGCCCGCCCGCTCCCCCTACTCCCCTTCGTCCGGCGCGTTGATCCGGCCGGACTTGATGTAGCGGGCCAGGTTGAGGCCGTCGCCGTGCTCCTCGCGCAGCCCCTCCGCCCACAGCACGCTCTGCGTCCCCTCGTGCTTGACCATGCCCGGGCTGACCCCGATGCGGAAACCGCCGGGCAGGGGCTTGCCGTCCCGGTACGGGAGGAGGTCGAGCGGGGTGGGACCGTCGCAGGCGTACACCGCGCAGTCGGAGAGGACCGCCACCGGGTACCGGCCGGTCGCGCGGGCCACCGCGAGCATCTTGCGGTGCATGTTGGTACGCGCCTTGGAGATGACGGCGGCGCGGATGTCGGGGCGCCAGGTGGGCCGGTCCAGCGCGGGCCAGCGTTCGCCCGGCCGCCAGCCGCTGCGGGCGCGCTCGCGCAGCTTGCCGATGCCGCCCTTGACCGTGGCCTTGATCGCCGCCAGTACCAGGGCCAGTTCCGGGTCCCGGTCCTTGTGCGTCTCCATCGCGGCCAGGAACTCCTCGGGCGCCAGGGCGGAGGTGACGCCCAGGTCGGCCATGGTGGCGATGTACGCGTCGCGCAGCCTGGTGTACCAGGCGTCCAGGTACGGGCCGTGCTCGGGCCGCACGTAGGCCTCCGACGGGCAGACCTCGTGGCCGAGTTCGAGCGCGTACGCCACGGTCGGCGTCGCGTACCAGGCCGGGCCCTCGGGCGGCTCGCCGTCCGGGGTGAACGGGCTCGGCAGCCGCGGGTCGAGCCGGACGTGGGACAGGTCGACCAGCCAGGAGCCGGGCAGGGACGGGTCGAAGGCGGGGTTGTGGAGGTGGACCGGCGCGCCGAGGCCCACCACCGTACGGTTGGCCGCCGCCGCGAACGCCATGTTGACGTCGATGCCGACGAGGTACGGCCGCATGCACTCCTCGTCGGTCAGCGGCCGGGCCCAGTCGTAGGCCTCCTCGCGCAACACCTCGGCGGGGGTGCGCTGGTGGAAGCGCGGGAGGTGGGCGAGGAGCGGATGGCCGTCGGGGGCCTCGCACGGGGCGCAGTCCACGGCCTCCGTCAGCGCGCCCGGGTTCGGGGCGGACACCCACTGGCCGTCGTCCTGCTTGACCGCGCGGGTCGGCGGGTGCAGCGCCGTCATCAGCTCCAGCCCGGTGACCGCGGTGGAGCCGCGCGGGGTAAGGACCCGGGCGGCGTACGTACCGAGGACGCGGGCGAGGTCGGCGGGCGGCAGCGTGGCGGCCTCGCCCCAGTGCCGGGTGTCCAGCGCGTGCCAGGAAGGGACGCACAGCTGGACGCAGGCGCGCCGGCCGCCCTGTGCGGGACGGTAGATCCGGGCCCACGGGCCGAGACCGCGCCTGGTCAGCATCCAGTCGGCCTTCTTCAGCTGCCGGACCGCCCGGTGGGACTCCGGCAGCCGGCCGGCGAGGCGCTCCTCGTCGGTGAGCCGGGCGGGCAGCCCGTACCGTTCGCAGGCCGCCGCCGTCAGCACCACCAGCGGGTCGGCGTCCTTCCCCGACCGGTGCAGCCGCGCCTGCCCGAGCCGCGCTTCGCCGAGCGCCCACTCCACCAGCGCCGGGAGCGACCGCGCGGACACGTCCAGCACCAGCCCGCCGACGCAGTACGCCGTCACCTCGCCTTCAGCGGCGTCGACCACGGCGAGCGGGCCATGGGCGAAGCGCGGGTCGACGGGCTCGCTCCGGGCAGACTCGGTACGGCGGGGCCGGGCAGCGGTACGGGGCCGGGGGGCCGGTGTCCTCCCGGCCCCGTGCCGCGCGGCGGACGGCCGCGTAGCGGCCGCGGCCGCCGGCCCCGCCGACGACAGCGGAGCCGCACGAGCGGCTCCCACCCCGTCCCCCCCGCCCGCGGCCGGG
>NZ_JBEXLP010000064.1:0-42480 GCF_040610035.1 Streptomyces sp. NPDC004542 | reverse complement strand
CCCTCAACGCGTTCCAGATCGCCTTCGAGGGCCGGCTCACCCCGGCCAACAACTGAACCTCAACAACCAAGATCAGCCGTTAAATTGACACACCCATCGGTACTGGTTCGCAGCGCTAGGTGCGGGGTGGGGACGGCAAGTGGGGTGCAAGTGGGTGGCAACCGTCGTCAGCAGGCTTGCGGGCATGACGACGAGTAACGCTTCACACTTCACCGACCATCCCTACATCCGCGAGATGGTGATGATCCACCGGGTGTTCCGCCGCGAGTCGCGCTTGCTGTCCGAGCTCGTGCAGGACGTTTCGGCCTCGGACACCGCCCGCGCGGGGGTCCTCGCCGAGCACTGGCGGGAGTACACCGTCGGGCTGCACGCCCATCACACCGGGGAGGACGAGATGCTCTGGCCTGCACTGCTCCCCCACCTTGATCTGGATGCCGAGCAGGTGCTGGCGATGGAGGCGCAGCACCACGAGCTCAGCGCTGGGATGGACGAGGTCGAGGTGCTCATGGAGCGGTGGCGGGCACAGGCGCTGGCAGCCGACCGTGACGAGCTGGCCGAGGTGCTGCGCCGACACCACCGCCAGTTGAGTGCTCATCTCGATGAGGAGGAGCGGGAGGTCATGCCGCTGGTCGTGCGCCACGTGAACGAGAAGGAGTGGCGTGCGGTCGGGGAGCGGGGTCTGGCCGAGACGCCCAGGAACCGTCTGATGATCGCGCTGGGTGCCATCCTGGAGGACTGTCCGCCCGATGAGCGCCGGGAGTTTCTCGCCCGCCTGCCGGTCGCCGCGCGGGTGGTGTGGAAGGTGCTCGGGCAGTGGCAGTACCGGCGCGAGATCCGTCGGATCCGCGGTCGGCACGCGTCCGTGTGAGCCGCGGCCCCTCTGCGGCGGGGCCCGGATGTCCGGCCCGCCGTCCGTCCTGTACCGACCGAACCGCTTGAGGAACCCCCTAATCGATGCGCATCGGATTTTCTGTCCCCCAGTTCGGCCCCTTCGCCGACCCCGATCACACTGCCGTGATGTGTGCGGCCCTGGAGGCCTTGGGCTGTCACAGCCTGTGGGTGGCCGACCGGCTGCTGGCGCCGCTGACTCCGCCCGAGGGCTACCCGGGCGGCACGATGCCGGTCCGGTACGGCACGCACCTCGATCCGTTGCTCGCGCTGGGCGTGGCGGCCTCGGTGACCGAGCGGGTGCGCCTGGGCAGCAGCACGCTCAACGCGCTGTGGCAGCCGCCCCTCGTCCTGGCCCGGGCACTGACGACACTGGACCTGATCAGCCGCGGGCGTCTGGACGTGGGCCTCGGGCTGGGCTGGATGCGTGAGGAGTACGACGCCGTCGGAGTGCCGTGGCAGGGGCGCGGGGGCCGGCTGGAGGAGACGCTGGACGTCCTCGAGGCCGTGTGGCGGTCCGGCACGGTCGCGCACACGGGCCCGCTGTGGACGATCCCTTCGTCGACCGTCCTGCCTCAGCCCGTTCAGAGGCCGCGGCCGCCCCTTCTGCTGGGTGGCTTCACCCCGGTCGCCCTGGAGCGGGTAGGCAGGCGTGCGGACGGCTGGCTCGCGGCCTCGATGCCGCTGCCGTACTTCGACGGCCTGTGGGCGGTGGCCCGCGAAGCGGCCGAGCGGGCGGGGCGCGATGCGGATGCGCTGCGCCGGGTGTTTCGAGTCAACGCCCATGTCACCCCGGCCGAGGCGGATCCGGCTGAGACCTACCACCGGGGGACCGTGCGCCAGCTTTGTGACCATGTGAGGACGATGTGCCGGGCGGATACTGACGAGGTACTGGTGGACCTCCAGCTGACGGCGGACTCGCCTGGGGAGTACCTCGATCTGGCGGCGGAGTTCATGGTCGAACTGGGGGGTGGTCAACCGTAGCGTCGGCGTGCCGAGGTGGGCGCCGCCGGCAGAGCGGCCAGGGCGGCTCGGGCGGCGGCCTCCCAATGGGGCGACTCCCATGCGGCGGCCACCCGTACGGCGTCGAGGTAGTGGCGCCTGGCCCGGGCCGGGCTGCCCAGGAACCGGGCGAGGTCGCCCAACGTCTGGGCGACGGGCCGGTAGACGATGCTGAGGCTGCTCGCGCCGCCTGCCAGCCCCTGGAGGGGCAGCAAGTCCGTGTAGACCTCGGCGGCGGCCTCCCGATCGTCGAAGGCGATGGCGGCCGCGCCGCGCAGGCCGGCGAGGATCGGATAGGCGAAGTCACGCAGGAGCGGCGCGCGTCGGTCGAAGACCTCCCCGGCCTCTTTTGGGCGGTCGGCGGCGAGCAGGGCCAGGGCCGTGAGGGCTTCGTTGTGCGGCTGGTACTGCTCCCACACCGCGAGGATCATGGGGAGGACTTCGGCGAGGCGGCCCTGCTGGAGCCGGATGCACCCGACGGCCAGGCCCGCGAGTCCGCTGAGGTCCACCGCTCCGGCCGCCCGTAGGTCCGCCACCGCCGCGCCCAGTTCCTGCTCCGCCTCCTCGAAACGGCCCTGCGCCATGGCGAGCATGGGGCGGCGCAGCCTGGCCACCGCGAAGGCGCCGTGGAGTTCGTAGGTACGGGCGATCTCGTCGGCCCGTACGAGGCACTGCTCCATGCGTTGGGGCTCGTTGTCCGCAGCTGCGAGGCGGGCGGCGGTGTAGGCGCTCATCCAGGAGAACTCGGGGTTGTCCTGGGAGTCGGCGACCTCGGTGAGTTCCTCGTGGAGTGGCCGGTAGGCCGCGGTATCGAGTTCGCAGTCGATCCGGCGCAGCAGCGAGGTGAGGGTCAGGCCCCGCAGCCGGGGCTCGCCGAGGGCACGGGCGAGTTCGACCGCCTGGTGTGCGACGGCCACGGCCCGCGGATCACTGTCGTCGAGCGCGTCGGCGAGCTGGTCGAGGAGCAGGCACCGCTGCCGGTCGTCGGGGCTCCCGGTCTCAAGCAGCCTGCCGAGCTCCTCGACGGCTTCTGGGTCGGAGTCCGCGTAGGCGCGGACGCGCCAGGGGGTCGGTTCGGTCCAGGTCGTGTAGGCCGCGGTCAGCAGGTCGTCCCGGCCTTCGGCGCGGGCGATCCGCACGGCTTGCTGCTGGGCTTCGCGTGCGGGGACGACGGCGCCCATCCTGATCCGGCAGTCGACCAGCTGGCCCAGTAGCCGGACCCGCAGCAGCGCGACGTCCTGGCCCGCGAAGGCGGCCGGGTGAGCGGCCAGCAGGCCCAGCGCCGCGTCGAGGAGGGTTTCGGCGTTCCGCGGGGCGTAGCGGCGTACGGCCTGCTCACCCGCGAGGCGGGCGTGGTGGACCGCGGGCTCGGCGTCGTCGGTCAGCACCGTGGCCGCCTCGAGGAGGTGGTGGGCGATGGCGGCGACGTCGTCGGAGCCCAGGGCGATCAGGCTCCGGCCCAGCCTGGAGTGCATGCGGGCCAGTCGAAGGCGAGTGAGGTCGGCTTCCAGCGCGTCCCGTACGAGGGCGTGAGTGAAGCGGACCGTGCCGGGTCTGGGTTCGGTGAGCAGTCCCGCGGCGATACCGGCGTCCAGGGCGTCGAGGAGCTGGTCGGCATCGTGGTCCGCGGCGTGGATCAGGAGCGGGACCGGTGCCTCGCGTCCCGCGACGGCGGCCAGGCGCAGTCCGGCCGTGGCAGTCGGCGCGAGCAGGGCCAGCCGGCGCCGCAGCACGTCCTGGACTCCCTGCGGGATGCTGGCCAGTGCCCGCTCCTCGCCCTCGCCGGCCAGCAGCAGGCAACTCTCGCGCAGGTAGAAGGGGTTTCCGCCGGCCCGCTCGGCCAGGGCCACGGCGGCCCGCTCGGTCATGCCGGCCGCAGCGCGTCTCAAGAATGCCTTCGCCTCGGTGTCCGACAGTCCGCCCAGGGCCAGCCGTACGGGAGCGCAGGCAGCCAGACGGGCCAGAACCGCGGTCAGATCGCCCTCTCCGGTACGGAACGAGCCGACCAGGAGCACAGGGACGTCACGCAGTTGTTCGGCGCACAGCAGGAACAGCTCCACGCTCTCCTGGTCGCCCCGGTGCAGGTCGTCCACGAAGATCGCCAGGGGCTGGCGCCGAGCGGCGTTTCGGAGCCAGCCGAGCAACGCCTTGTGGAGACGGAAGCGTCGCGCTGGGCTGCCGTCCGGCTGCCCGGGGCCGCTCTCGGTGCCCGGAGCGAGCAGCGCGGCGAGTTCGTCGGCGTACGGGCCCGGCGGGGCGGCCTGCGCGAGGCACGGCAGCAAGTCGAACCAAGCACGGCCGGGCGGGGCGCCCTCGCTCTCCGGGCACTGCCCGATGGCGGACAGCCAGCCCTGCGCCGGCAGTTGACCAAGGGCGGCTTCCAGGAGGCTCGACTTGCCGATGCCTGCTTCGCCGGAGACAAGGACCACCTGTGACCGACCGGTCCGGGCCCGGTCGGCGGCACGAGCCAGCCGGGCCAGGTCCTCGTCGCGGCCCAGCAGGGGGCCCGCCGTCAGCATCGTGGGACTGGAAGGCGGTTGGTGTTCCTCGGCCGCGGCCGGCTCCTGCGCGGCGTGCGCGGCTCGAGCCGCGCCGGGGCGCCCGCAGACCGCGGCGGGCACAGCGGTCTCCCTGTGCAGGAGATCGAGCCGCTGGTGCAGCAGTGCCTGCTCCGTCTCCAGCAGGGCGGGGCCGGGGTCGACGCCGAGTTCCTCGCCGAGGACGCGCCGGGCCTGGCGCAGCACCGTCAGTGCCTCTCCTTGGCGGTCGCGAGCCCACAGCGCCAGCGCCAGCAGCCGCCACCCCTCCTCGTGCAGGGGCTGTTCCCTGGTCAGTGCCCGTGCCTCGGTGAGCGCTTGCACGGCCTGACCGCAGCGCAGCTGTGCCGCGGTGAGCCGCTCGCGTGCGGTGCGGCGTACCTCCTCCAGCCGGGTGCGCTCACCCGCGGTCCACGGCTCGTCCGCGAACTCGGCGTACGGCTGCCCGTCCCAGCCGGCGAGTGCCCGGGACAGGCAGTCGGCAGCAAGGTGGGCGGGCAGCCCCGTCGCGGAACCAGCCGCCACCCGGTCCTCGAACACCCACGCGTCCACCGCGTCCCGCTCCACGGCGAGGGCGTAGCCGTAGGGTGCGCTGACCAGGATCCGGGCAGGAGTCCGCGGCGCCCGCCGTGGTTCCAGGGTTCGCCGCAGACGCGCGATGTAGGCATGGAGCGATGCCTGTGCGCTCGGCGGGACGCGGCTCGGCCACAGCCTCTCCACGATGCGGTCCGTGGGCACGACCGTGCCTTGGGCGAGCAGCAGTTGGACCAGGACCATGCGGGCGAGCCGGCCCCGCGTGTCCGTCAGCTGTCCGTCGACCTCCACCCGCAACGGACCGAGCACTTTAAATGTGACCATGCCAAGAACATCGTAAGTGATGCCAGCGTGACGGAACATCCTCACTGCTCGCGCCTGGAACGGACGAGTGGCCTCGCCCGCCCGGGACGCCGCGGGGCATCCGTCCTCAATGGTGTCGTCCGCCGTCAGTGGTGGGGGGAGCCCTTCACCGGCAACGAAGCGGCCTGCGTGACCGGTGCCGACCGCGCGAGGGTGTGGAACCGGTCCCACTCGACCTTCGGGCGGCTCAGCCCCCGGCGTGCGAGGTAGCGGTCGGTCGACCGCTTTGTTTGGCGAAGGACCCGCAGGGCGTCCCTCGCGCGCCCCGAGCCCATGGGTTCGATCACGGTGGAAGGCACCAGCAGCCAGCCCGCCTCGGTCCGCTCCACGGTGCCGCGCACGAAGGCGTTGTACATGTGGTTGAGTCGTTCGTCGTGCCGGTGGACCAGCAGGCCGGCCGGCCCGTCCTCGACAGGGCAGTCAGCCGGCACGTCGACCAGGTAGCCCGATGGAGTCGGCCGCGGCACGGTGCGGGCCAGGACCGGAGCCCCCGAGGCGTCCCGTGCGGCCAGCACGGCCGAGGGCGCGCGCCGCAGTTGCGCCACTCCGGGCAGTGACCGCGTACCCGGCACGGACGCTGATGCTCCGCAGTGCGTCAGGTCTTTCGACGGCGCCCGTACGATGACGTGTTCCGGCTCGATGGTGATGAGCAGGCGCAGGTAGTACCACGACATGAGCGGCCTCATGGGATGTGTCAGGTACGAGCGGCTGTGCGGCTGCCGCTCGAAGAGCCTGCGCCAGTAGTCCTCGGCGCCCTGGGGACCCGTCATGATCGTGTCGGGACACTCGGCGCGGCCGCTGATGAACACCTGCGGCGCGTGGCCGAGGCCGCTGCCCGTCGGATCGGAGAAGAGCAGGGCGACCCGGCCGTCGCGCCGTACGTTCAACGCCTTCTGCGCGAATGCCAGGCAAGTGGTCACCAGCAGGGTCCCGTCGTCGCGACGCGCGACCGCCGTGGGCCAGGCCAGCGGAGTTCCGTCCCGCCCCAGAGTAGCGAACTCGCAGGTGCGGTAGGCGTCGAGGATGGCGGAGGTCGCGGAGCCGAGCCCCGACCGGGAGATGCGGTGGGCCGCGACCGTGTCGTGGTCGGGAAGGCCTTGGGAGGTACTGCTGGGAGACACGCTCAATTGCTCCAGGATCGATACCGACAGCGGTTACGACACCGTGGCCTCTCCCTCTTGCCAGGCACTTGCCGCTGACTTGCCCGGTGAGCGGCAGGACCTGGCCGACAGGGGACGGATGTGCGCACGTTCGCGGCACCGCCCCCACCACTGGGACCAGTTCAGCGCCGTAGGCGCCTGCATCGGCCCCGTCAACGCCTGATCGGACCGCCGCCCCCGACACCTACCGCGGCTCATCCGCAGCCGCACCCGCAACCACGGCGGCCTGACCCCCTACCCCGGCACCTACGCCGACCGCCCCCGGTTCAGCGCGTACCCGACGACATCCACCGACGGACACGAGCCGCCCGAGAAGACGGCAGCGACACTCACCACCGCCCTACACGCCTGTGCCGCCCAGATCACAACGCGCGCGATCGCGGCCGGCAGCTTCCGGTCATCACTTCGACACCGGCCGTCGCCCTGATCGAGTTGCCGCTCCGGCACCGCCCGCTGGAACACCTCCCCCGGCTCGTCCGACACGAGACGCTGGCCTGCCCCCGCCGCGACCAGCAGGCTCTCCAAACCGATGAGAGGGGCTGTCAGGTGCACCCATACAGCCGTCGGCCGATCCGCGCGGACGCTGACGGCTGAAGTGAAGGAAGTGTCTGGTCAACGGCCTTGTCTCACATTCGGTGGTGACGAAGTGGCTTCGTTCATCTCCAGGAACAGCGATTTCGACCGGTTCTGGAGTCAGTTGTCGATCAGCCGGCTCGCGAGTGTCGGGGAGAAAAGACGGCACTGCCGAGTGAGTGAGGGAACGTGGGACGGCCAGAGCGCGGTCAGGGTGCGGTGCCGGTGCCCGCCGAGGCGGTGGGCGCCCGGCTCGACGAGCACCAGGGCCGGGGCGGTCATCCGGCGACGGCCTGCTCACCGTGTCCGGCGGTGAACCGGGCGTACAGCCATGCCGGGTCGTTGAGCTGGTCGAACAGGGCCGGGGCCCGGGCCGCCCCGTGGGCGAAGGCGACGCCTTCGCGGGCCCCGGAGACGGCGAACTGCGCGAACTCGCCCTCGCCGCCGGCCGTCCAGGCGGCGATGCGTTCGGCGGCCTCGGCGTCGTCCATGCCGTACTCGCTGCCGCGGGACAGCATCGCGCACTCGCGGAAACCGCGGCGGCGAAGGCCAGCAGCACGCTCCGGCCGAGCCCGCCGTCGTCCGGCGACGGGTCCGGCCGAAGGCATCCGTCGCCGGCGAAGGAGAACGGCAGGTAGTGGCAGTACCCGGCGATCAGTGCGTCGACGTGTGCTTCCAGCAGCGCGGCCCGGATCGCCGGGGCGGCCTCGACCTGGTTGGCCACCACTACCTCCGGCCGCGTACGGCGGACGAGGTCGACCAGGGCGTCCAGGCCCGGGACGAAGCGGGCCCGGTACTTCGTGGCCGGCACCTCGGTGGGCTCGAAGCCCACCCGGGCGTCCCCGGCAGCGACCGGGGCGGCCACGGTCACCTCGGCCCCGGCATCGGTCAGAGCCGGGGCGAGCAGGTCGGCGAAGGTGAAGCCGGAGTCCGCCGACAGCCGGTTCGGGTTGGAGACGTTGAGCAGATACAGCAGGCGCATCGCACACCCCTCGTCGGCCGCGGGGGTCGAACCGGGCCGGTGAAGGAAGGAAACCGGCGGCAAGGACGGCGACAGAATGGTGAACCGTCCTCACTCACGGTTCACTCACGCACTCAAGTCAGCCGATCGAGCGAGGGGCTTTGATGGACGCGCAGGGCGACGCGGTCACCGTGGAACAGGCCGCGGCGGACTTCGCGGCCGAGATCGCCTACTGGCGCGAGGTACGCGGGATGCCGAAGAAGGCCCTCGCAGAGCTGATGTGCTTCCACCCCTCCTACGTCAGCCACATGGAATCCGGTCGGCACAAGCCGACCGAGGACTTCGCCCGCCGCGCGGACGAGACGCTGAACACGGGCAAGGCCGTCTGGAGACGCTGGTGCGAGTACGAGACGGCCAGAGCCCGGGAGGCGAAGGCCCGAGAGACAAAAGCGGCCGCGACCGGCGTGCCGACGCCGAGGCGGAGCGAGCAGCCGTACGCCACCGGCTCGGCGATCGTCGTCGAGCACGACGCCGCCCGTCTCGACTACGACGGCAGCCTCTACCGGCTCACCATGCGCCGCCTGCTGCGAAACACCGGCAGCGACCCCATCACCCGCTACCTGATCCGCATCTCCGTCGACCGCTACCCCGGCGACCCGGAACGCTCCAACGCCCACTACCGGGCCAACCCGCTGACCTGGGACGAACTCGCGCTCACGGCGACCTGCCGCGGGGAGGCCATGCGGTGGCAGACCAAGCACGACCGGGACGCGTTCAGAGAGGTCTGACTGCTGTTCGACAACGACCAGGGCCGCTTCCCGCTCTACCCCGGCGAGTCGGTGTGGATCGCGTACGCCTACACCGTCAGCGACACCAAGTGGGGCCGCTGGTTCCAGCGCGCCGTCCGGCTGCCCACCGAGCACCTGGAGGTCGAGTTCGCCTTCCCCGCCGCGCTCGATCCGATGGTGTGGGGACCGAGACCTCGATGACCGCCGAGGCGTCCCCGCTCCGCTCCGCCCCCAGCCGGCGCGAGGAGAACGGGATGCGCGCCTTCACTTGGACGACCACCCAGCCGGCGCAGCACGCCCGATATCGTCTGGAATGGAGATTCCGGGCCCGGCCCGAACAGGACGCTACGTCAGGGGAGTTCAGGTGACCGAGGTGCGGCCCAGCCAGCAGATGCGCGACCTCCGGGTCGTCCAGCACGGCGCCCCCGCCCTGACCGAACCGACCCGCCCCTTCGACCTGCCCGCCGAGCGGGAGGCCGCCGAGCAGGCCGTGGAGATGCTGTTCGCCTCCATCGAGCACATCGCCCGCGTCCACACCTTCGCCAAGGGCATGGGCATCGCCGCCCCGCAGATCGGCATCGGCCGGGCGGCGGCCGTCGTCCAGCCCCCGAAGAAGGTACCGGCGCCATCGTGCTGCTCAACCCCCGCATCACCGCCGCCTCCGAGGAGACCGGCGAACAGTACGAGGGATGCCTGTCCTTCTTCGACGTCCGCGGCCTTGTTCCCCGCCCGCTCCCGATCACCGTCGAGACCACCGCACTGGACGGCACCACCGTGACCACGGCCTATGAACGGGGGCTTGCCCGACTCGTCGCCCACGAGATCGACCACCTCGACGGGCTGCTGTACCTCAGCCGGATGCGGCCCGGCGTCGACCTCGTTCCCGTCGAGCAGTACCGGCAGACCGGGCGCGCCTGGGCGTACGACGCCTGACCGGGATCTGCCGTGACGGGCGTGGAGGACCCGCACGCCGAGGACCCACGGCTCGGACATCGTCACCGCGCCGCTGGTGGACAAGGCGTCCACCACGGACCTGCGCCGCTGAGCCCCATGACCGGACGGAGTCCCGCATGATCGTCTTTGAAGTCCCCTCCGGTGAGCTCGTCGACGAGCTGAACCGCCAGGCCGCCGAGGCCGGCATCACCGACGCGGCGATCGTCTCCCTGATCGGAGCCGCTGACTCCTTCACCGTCTCGACCATGCCCGAAGGCGACGCTCTCAAGGACACCATCACCACGTACGACCTGCCCGGCGAGATGACCGGCACCGGCGAGATCCGCAATGGCTTCGTCCACCTCCACGTCGTCATGGGCGTCGAAGGCGACCGCGCGATCGCCGGACACCTGCACGAGGCCCACATCGGCACCCACTTCGCCCGCGCCTACGTCGTCCCCATCACCTGACCGCGCGTGTGTGACCGGGGACGGGCGCACCGAAGCCCCCGGCGGCCGCTCCTGTACCAGCCCCGCCGGGGCTTCTTCCTCGCCTGCTCAGGGCCTATTGGGCTGTTGGGCCTGACAGGTCGATTTTGACGAGCAGCTCGATGACATGCTTCAGGTTGGCTTTGGGCTGTGTCGGTTTCTGCGGGAGTCGTTCTGGAGCGAGCGTCGTGATCAATGTCAGTGACTTTTGATGTCACTCGGGCGCCGCAAGGCCGCCCGTTCGGACATGATGAGAGCCGGAACGACCCGTCAAGAGGGCCTTCGGCGTCGCTTGAGATGACGGCCGTCGGCCACTCGGACTGGCCACTGCACATCCCCTCCTACTGTGGAGACCTTGACCAGAGGGATAGTTGAGGGTCATGGCATCCAGCAAGCGCATCTACGACGCCGAGTTCCGCGAGGGGGGGCGGTGCGGATCCGTTCGTCGGTTCACTTCGTGCGGGGCAGGAGCGCCGGGGCCGGAACCCCGGCTTCACGCCGGCACGGAGTCGCGGGTCAGGACGGGCGAGGGACGGAAGCCCTTGAACGTCAGCCAGAGGCCGAGCCCGAACTCCCAGGCCGCGATGGGGAGGGTGAGCAGCAGGCTGACGACGGAGAGGTCGTCCATGCCGCCGAAGGCGACCACCATGCACTTCGCCACCATGAGCGGTGCGCCGATGAGCCCGAGGACGGGAAGCGAGCGGGGGACCAGGCCCGCGCGGTACAGCATGGTTCCGAGGAACAGGGCGTTGATCGCGGACATGATCCCGGGGCCGAAGAGGAAGGTCCAGTCGCGGACGTCGACCAGGGCCTGGGCGACGGTGGTCAGGCCGGCCGGTGCGTCGGTGCCGCCGAGGTCCTGACGGAGGGTGACGACCGACAGGACGCTGACGACGCCGACGAGGATGAGACCGGCTTCGACCAGGCGGGAGGAGACGAACCCGAGCGCCGCGGTCCTGCTGACCCTCCGGGTCACCGGGTAGAGGGCGAGGGCGGTGGCGACACAGGCGAAGGCGGTGACCAGTTCCATGACGCCGCCGAGGACCACCTGGGTGTCCTGGCCGGCGCCCAGGACGTAGTCGGCGTGGTCGGTGACGGGTTCGAGCAGCGGCAGCGCCGGGATCGACGCCGCGAAGGTGATCAGGTAGGCGATGCCGCCGAGGAGAGCGACGCGGCGTTCCTTGCTCATGACGTGCTCCGTGCGGACAGGACTCTGACGCGGATCTTGTGCAGTTGCGGCATGAGGCCGTAGATGACGATCGGGACGGCGATGGTGGCGAGCACGAAGGTGCGCAGCAGCGTGGACATGGGGCTCAGCCATCCGGCGAGCGTCACGTTGAGCAGAGCCAGGGTGGGGAACACGCAGAGCCAGATCATCAGCGCGAGCTGGTGCTTGGTCGGCGGTCCGACCCGGGGGGTGTTCTTGTCGGACATGGGTGGTGCCTCTCGTTCGGAGCGTCGGTGTCGGACGGTGTCGGATCAGGTGGGCCGCGTGATGGGATCGCGTGGGCCGCGTCGCCGGATCAGGTCGGTCGGACCGTGCGGAACGCCTCGACGGCGTCCTGTACGTCCTCCTCGGTGAGGTCGTTGTTGATCGCGATGGCGGCGGCGGAGCCCTCGCCCGCGGCGGTGATGACCTGCGCCCGCGAGTTCACGGCGTTCCCCGCCACCCAGAGGCCGGGTACCGAGGTGAGGCCGCCGGCGTCGACGAGCGGCCATCCGGCGTCGTCGGTCCGGGCGCCGAGACCCCGGACGAGGGCGTTGTTGCCGACGAACTCGGGCCGCACGAACACGGCGGTGCGCGGGACGCGGTGGCCGTCGGCGAGTTCCACCGCGCCGAGCCGGTCGTCCTCGACGACCAGGCGGGCCACCGCGCCCTCGACGATGCCGATGGCGCGGGCGGTGAGCCGTTCGCGGTCGGAGTCGGTGAGCCGCGTGGTGTGGGCGAAGAAGACGACGTCCGCACTCCACTGCCGGATCAGGAGCGCGTGCTGGACGGCACCCGGGGTCCCCCCGAGGACACCTAGGGGCTGGTCACGGACCTCGTGGCCGTGGCAGTAGGGGCAGTGCAGCAGATCGCGGCCCCACCGCTCGGCCACGCCCGGGACGTCGGGGAGCCGGTCGCTCAGGCCGGTGGTTACCAGCACCCGTCGGGCCAGCAGGGTGCCGCCGTCCTTGAGCAGGACTCCGAACGTTCCGTTCGGCGACGGCATGAGGCCGCTGACCGTCTGGTCGACGAACTGTCCGCCGTAACCGGCCACCTCGGCCCGGCCGACCGCGAGCAGGTCGGCCGGCGGCATGCCGTCACGGGAGAGATAGCCCTGCATGTGCGTGGCCGGGGCGTTGCGGGGCCGGCCGTCGTCGATGACGACGACCTCCCGGCGGGCGCGGGCCAAAACCAGGGCCGCGGAGAGTCCGGCGGCTCCGCCGCCGATGACTGCGATGTCGTAGGTGTTCATGCCTGGGAGCATGCGACCGCCGTCCTGTGAGCAACGACTTTTGTTGCCGAAACCGGGACGCGCGCGGTTCGCTGGGGGACATGGACGACCCGAACGAACGCATCACCGCCGCGCTCGGCGAGGTGGGACCGCGGCTGAAGCGGATCCGCGCGCAGCGCGACATCAGCCTCGCGGAGCTGGCCGACGCGACCGGCATCTCGAAGAGCACCCTGTCCCGGCTGGAGACCGGCCAGCGCAAACCGAACCTGGAACTGCTGCTGCCCCTGGCACACGTGTACGGAGTGCCGCTGGACGAACTTGTCGGGGCCCCTGAGGTGGGCGACCCACGGGTGAGGCTGAAGGCGCATCGGGTGCACGGCCGTACCGTCATTCCGCTGTCGCGTCAGCCGGGTGCCGTTCAGGTGTGGAAGATCGTCATACCCACGACGAAGAACAAGGTCGAACTGAAGACGCACGAGGGCTACGAATGGCTCTACGTCATCTCCGGGAAGCTGCGCATCGTCATCGGTGAGCATGACCTCGTCCTCGGCACGAGCGAGGTCGCGGAGTTCGACACGCGGGTTCCGCACTGGTTCGGCAGCACCGGCGAGGCGCCGTGCGAGGTGCTGTCCGTGCTGGGCCGGCAGGGCGAACGGATGCATGTGCGTGCCCGGCCCAAGGGCCCCGGCGGTGACGGACACTGACCCCTGAACCGTCTCGGTCACGGCGGTACCGTCGTCGGCCGGGCCTGAACCGCTGCCGAGCCTGCCCGCTCGCCGGGGCCGGGGCTCTCGTCCGCACCGCACGCTCGCGGTGCTCCCCGGAGGGGTGTGGCGCGGGGGCGGGCCCGGGACGCCGTACCGATCGAACAGTGGCGCGGTGTTCCGGATCGGTGGATCCGTGTCCGTTCCTGTGAGGCAGCCGGGCCGCTGCGCGGGGCCTGTCATCGGTCCACGGTGATGGCGATCTTGCCGCGGACGCTCCCCGCCGCCAGCTCCCGCACGGCGAGCGGCGCGTCCTCGAGCGGATGGACCCGGTCGATGCTGGGGACGAGCCGGCCGGCCTCGATCAATCCCGTGAGCCGGTCGTAGTCGGCGGCGCGCTCCTCGGCGACCAGCAGCGCGAGGCGCTGCCTGAGGAAGACGGAGAGCAGCGCACCCCGCAGCTGCCGTCCCATGCCGATCAGCGCACCGGCGTCCTCGCCCCCGACGAACACGGCGGTCCCTCGGGGCCGGAGGGCTCGCCGCAGCCGTCTCAGGGAGGGGTTGCCCGCGATGTCGAGGACGAGGTCGTACCGGCGGGACACCGGGGTGGACCAGGACGTCCATGGCCGGCGCGTCGTCGATCGAGTGGTGCGCGCCGAGCACCAGGGTCTTGGCACCGCGGACGGGCCGGCCGTCGGACGAGAGGCAGAAGGCGTCCCAGCCGTCCTCGGGGTGCTGCCGCGTCCAGGCGGACAGCACCTCCCAGGGGCCGACGGCGTCCAGCTCCTCAACCCCGTCGAAGAGCAGGATCCCGATCCGGCGCCGCCGTCCGTCGCCCGGTGCCGGGTCGCCGTTCACATGGTCGTGGTGGTCGTTCATGGAATGAATCCTCACCGCGTGCGGCCCCGGTCGCCCCGGTCAAACGGCCGGGGTTCGCGCCCGGACTGCGGCGCGCGGGGCGAGGTGTATGTTTCGTGGCGTGATGGTCGGTCGCGGGCCGGAGCGGCAGCTCCTGGCCGAGCTTGTCGAGGGGGCGTGCGGCGGCACAGCGGGGGCGCTGGTCGTCCGTGGGGAGCCCGGCGTCGGCAAGTCGGCGCTGCTCGACGAGGTCGTGGCGGGTGCCGGTGACGCCACCTTGCTGCGCACCCGGGGTCTTGAGGCCGAGGCGCCGCTGGCGTTCGGCCCACCATGCGGACGCCGGCCGACCGCTCGACGCGGCGCGGGCCCGACTTGCCTACGGGGAGTGGCTGCGCCGGGTCCAGCGGCGGGTCGACGCCCGGCAGCACCTGCGCCGGGCCGTCGAGACCTTCCAGGACCTGCGCGCCGAGTCCCTGGCCACCCGGGCCGACCAGGAGCTTCGTGCCTCCGGGGAGACCGCGCGCAGGCGCGACCCCGCCACACCGGTCAAGCTCACCCCGACGGAGCTGCAGATCGCACGACTGGTGAGCTCCGGCCTGTCCAACAAGGACGTCGCGGCCCAGTGCTGGATCTCTCCCCGGACGGTCGCCTTCCACCTCCGCAACGTCTTCGCCAAGGCCCAGGTCACCTCCCGGAGCGAGCTCGCCCGGCTCGACCTGGCCTGACACCGATCCCGGCCATCTGACCGGGGCGAGCGCCCGGCATCGGCGCCACGCTCGGACGCAGTGCACCACGCCGTCACCGGCACCCCACTGCGAGAGCGAGACCGCCATGACCGTCCACACCGACCCCAGCCGTGCAACGGAGCCGCACCGCAGTACGGGTGCCTGGCCCGTCACCCGCGTCGTCCTCGGTTCACTGCTCGGAGGAGCTGTGAGCGCTCTGGTCCTGACCATGCTGGTCTTCCCCGGAGCCAACGAGGCGGTCGTCACCGGTTCGCTGCTGTGCGGCTTCGGTGCCGGCTGGGTCGCGCTCGCCTTCGTCTCGGCCCGCAAGGCCCGCCGGCCGCAGCGCTGGGCGCGTGTCCCCGCGGTCGCCATGTCGGCCACCGGAGCGGGTCTGGTCGCCTTCGCTCCGGACGACTCCGCTCTCTCGGTGCTGAACTGGGTGTGGCCCCCGCCCATGCTGGCCCTGGTGGCCTGGATGTTCGTCCAAGCCCGTCGGGCCCTGCCTACGCGGGCGCGTCTGCTGCTGGCCCCGGTGTTCGTCACCCTGGCCGCGACCGCCGCCGGAGCCTTGGTCCAGGACGTCACCTTCCCCCTGGTCCGGCACGACCACGCTGCTCCGGGCAGGACGTTCACGGTGGGCGACCACCGGCTGCACATCGACTGCCGAGGCGCGGGCGGACCGACGGTCGTCCTCTTCAACGGCCTGGGCGAGTTCTCCGCCTCCTGGGCCCGGATCACCGACCGGGTCGGCGACACCACACGGGTGTGCGCCTACGACCGCGCGGGCCAGGGCTGGAGCGACGACGCCGACGGGCCCCAGGACGGCGTCACCGCGGCGGCCGACCTGCACGCCCTGCTCGCCGCGGCGGGTGAGCACGGACCCTATGTGCTCGTCGGGCACTCCACCGGAGGCCCGTACGCATTGACGTACGCCGCCCGGTACCCCGGGGACGTCGCCGGCATGGTGCTCCTCGACAGCTCCAGCCCGCGCCAGTTCGCCGACATGCCGGCCTACCCCGCGCAGTACGCGCTGATGAAGCGCGGCCTGTCCCTCCTGCCCACGCTCGACGCGGCGTCGCCCACGGCTCGGGACTGGGCAAGGTCCGTTGGGTGGTCGAGCGCGCCTTCGCCTGGCTGCACCGGTTCAAACGACTCCGCATTCGCTACGAGCGACGCGCGGATCTCCATCAGGGACTGCTTGAACTGGCCTGCAGCCTCATATGCCTCCGCCGCCTGCGAACCTCATTCTGAAACGATCAGTTAGGCGGCGGCTGCACCGCTTCCAGCGCGGCGATGTTCACCGTGTACGCCGGGTCGGTGGCCGCAGCCTCGCGCGCCTGGTCCGGTTTCTGCCGTACCGGCCCGGACAGGTAGGCGCCGACGTGCTCCAGCTTCTTGCTTCTTGGTGACCGGGTTGTCGAAGAGCTCGGTGCCCAGGCGGCGGGCTTCTTCGGGCGTGGTGCCCAGCAGTGAGGCGATGAGCGGCAGGTCGACGCCGCCGGTGGCGCCCATCACGGCCGTCAGCGCCGTCTTCGGGTCGTCGGTGGGCTCCAGGTCGCCGCGGCGGGCGCCCGGCCGCCGGGTGAGGACCTCGGAGGGCACCGGCCGGTCGTTCGCCCGGTCCCAGCGCTCCAACCCCAGGACGACGGCGGCGTGCGGGTCCTGACGGAACCAGCCCCAGCCCGTGGGCAGCCGTTCCTCGCCGTCCAGGTCGAGGCCGGCGTCGCGGGCGGCGGCCCTGGCCTCGTCGGTCGGCAGTGCCGTCCGGGTCTGCCGGGGCCGTCACAGCGGCCCGTACGCCGCGGTGTAGGCGGTGTGCAGCCCGGAGAGCCGGCCGCGGACCTCGCGCGCGGTGGGTCCCGGAGCTCGCCACGCACCCGGGAGTACAACTCCCAGCGGGCGTGATCCGTCTCGAACCTGCCCTCTCACTCCCCGCCGGGCCGGTGGACCGGCTCATCGGGGTCCGGCCCGTCCAGGAACACGGTCGGGACCGAGCCCCAGCCCGACCAGCGGGCCAGGACGCGCTTCTCCTCGGCGGTGGCGCCGCGGCGGTCGTGCTCCGGTTTCCGCAGCAGCTTGACGGCTTCGAGGTAGTGGCTGGTCTTCCGCCGGATCGCCAAGCCACTTCCCGCGCCGTGCCTGACGAGGCAGCAGGAACAGCCGCGGTCTCAGGATTGTCACGTATAGAACGATACGAACCAGTACTGTGGGGGGACTTGCTGAAATTGCGTCATGACCACGCCCAGCCCTGGAACTGGTGCGCGCCGCGCGCAGTTGCACCGGATCGCCGAGCGCCTGCGCCTTCGGTGGCCGACCTCAGCACCAGCCCCGACCCCCGCCTCCGTGCCACCCGCAAGGTCAGCCGCAGCCGACTTCGGTGCCGGGACGCAGCCGACCGTAACCTCCACGACGCCGGCAGACGCCACTGCTGCTGGCGGGACTGCTCCGCCGCCCGTCAGCGGCGGCCAGCCAGATACTGCGGCAGGGGCGGACGGCGGCCGGTGGTGGACGCGGATGGAGCGCTCGATGTCCCTTCTGGTGAGCTTTTCCACTCTGGCCGCTGCGGGGTTCACCTGGATGACGATCCGACAGGCCAGCACCGAGCAACAACTGGCCCGGGACGGACAGGTCACCGACCGGTATACCGCCGCGGTCGCTAACCTGGGCGACACCGCGGAAGAGGTGCGGATCGGCGGCATGTACGCGCTTGAGCGCATCGCCCAGGACTCCCCCCGTGACGCCCCCACCGTCGTCCAAGTCCTGGCCGCCTACGTCCGCAGTCACTCACCCAAGGCCCGGCCAGGCACTCTAGGGGACGGTCAACCGGCCAACGATGTTCAAGCCGCTCTGACCATCCTCGCCGCACCCCTCGCCGAGAACACGCCAGTGGACCTGCACAGCGCGGACCTACACGGTGCGGTCCTGCCCGACGCCCACTTGGATGGCGCGAACCTGGACGGCACGAATCTGACGAACGCGAACCTGCGCGGCGCGGGCTTGGACGGCGCGATCCTGACCGGCGCGAACCTGGGTAGCGCGGACCTGCGGGGCGCAAACCTGCACGGCGCCGTCCTGGGCATGGGCCAGAAGACGCCCCTGGCCGGGGTGCAGCGGTACGGCGCGTCCTTCTTCTCAACGGATCTGACCTTGGCGAACCTGACCGGCGCGAACCTGACCGGCGCAGACCTGAGTCACGCGAACCTGGGCGGCGCGATACTGAACCGCGCGAAGGGCTACAAGCCTCCCTCCTCGAAGACTCCGCAGCCCAGTCCGTCCTCAGCCCACTGAGGGTCCGCGGCGCCCGGACACCGCCGTGCCCAGCCCGCTGCCGACGCCGCCGTCCTGGTCCCCGTGGGAGTCACGATGGAATCCCACGGAGGTACCGCCACTCCCTTGCTGGCGCCCCGACTGCCTTACGGCCGTAAAACGACTCCGCCCGCATGCCACCCGAGACCCCTGGTGATCATCTGAGATACAACCACGACGAGCTGACGATCATCCGGGCGGCTGAGCTGCCCTGAGTTTCGTACACAGCAACCCACCCGCACACCAGCCCACCTCACCTGCACGTTTCACGATGCACGGGTTTCATTGACGGGAATCGCTCTACAGCGCCTCCTGCGGTGGTGGTCTACTCCCCCATCCGCCCCATCCCCTGGGCGCACGCCGACCGGATCTCTTCCAGCAGTTCCGGGTAGTGCTCGCCATATGTGTTCACGGCATGCCATACCGCGTCCAGTGCCGCCTTGAGCGGGACGGGCTCGGCGGCAGCGAGTACGGCGGGGAGGGCGAAGTGCGGCTGTGAGATCCGCGAGAGTTCGCGCGGGGTGCTGCAGGTGTGGACCACCACGGCGGCATCGTCTCCCGTGCCTGCGGTCGGTGCCGTGCTCCGGTCGGCGGGCGCCGTCGGCGCGAGTTTGCCCGGTGCCCGGCCGAGGCCCGGCAGGCTCGGTACGTCCGCCCCCGACTCCGTGGCCGAGACCCGCTTCCCTCCGGCCGCCGCCGGAAGGGCCTGCTGCTGGTGCAGCGGTCGGTCCGCAGGGGTCGGCGGCCGGTACGGCGGTCGCTCCGGAGGTATCGCCTCGGGCACCGACCGCTCCGGTACGCGTGGATCGGAGCGAAGGGTCTGCGACAGCAGGGCCCGGTCATCGAACGGCGGCGGCAGCGGACGCTTGTGCACCAACGCGGTGAGCGCCTCGGCTACCCACGGCAGATCGGTCAGGCCTGCCGCCTCGCAGGCCCGCCGCGCGGCCAGCAGCGCCACCGCACGCTGGACCCGGGGGCTTGCGGCATCAAGGGCGTGCACCAGGTCGCTGTCGAAGCGGAGCAGGCCGAGGACATTACTGCGGCGGGCATCGCGCAGTGCCTGGCTCGGCAGTCGCCCGCCCCACTGCCACCGCTCGTAGTGCGCTCGGCGCTCCTCGGCGGCCCGCTCCTGCGCCCGGCGGGCCAGGCGCTCGGTCTCGGCGCGCTGCTGGGGTGTGGGCGGTGGCGGAAGTGCGCGGGCGTAGCGGTGCCAGTAGGCGGCGATCTGCGAGGTCCGGCGGATCACCCGGTCCGGGCGGGGCGGCGCGGGCCAGAACTGCAGGAGGTAGCTGTCCGCCTGTGGCTCCCCGTGGACTCTGGTGTCGCGTTCTCGTCCCCGGTCCATCCCCCGGGCGCAGTACCTCACCCGGTGGTCGGTCCGGGTGAGGTCCAGGTCCCACGCGGCCTCGCCCGCCCACTGCACCAAACTGGTGCGTTCCGTCAGCGGCCGGAAGGACACCTCCACCACCTCCTCCCAGTCCGGGTCCACTGCCGGGGGTACGTCGTGGACTTCCACGACGAAGCCGACCCGGCCCGTGTGCAGTCCGGTACTCAGCCAGAGCGCGCCCGGGACCGCGGCCCCGCACAACCCGCCGCTCTGCCCCGCGAACGCCTCCGAGAGACCCGGCTTCGTGCCGGCCGGATCGCTCTCGACGTAGATCTGACCGTAGTGAACCTGCACCTCGCCCGTGACCGGCCTGCGCACAGCACCCCCTTGTCCAGGACGGCCTCGAAAGCCCCCTGTCGGGCAGGCCGTCACCTGCCTCGCATCATGCTGCAGACCACTGACAACGCAGCCGACGAGGCCATGAGGCCGGCCACGGCGTCGGCCACTGGTCAAGGGAAGACGTGCCGCGATCCACGCCAACGTTGACCCGGCCGGTGTCCGCCGAAAGATCGTAGATTCCATAAGGGATGGCGGCTTCGCCCGTCGGCCCGGAGAAGAAGCTGTGGTCATCGACCCGGACCGGGTCACCCGACTCATCACGCCGAGCGGTCAGACACTCGTAGAACTCGCCCCGGAAGCGTGACGCCTCCGCGAACGCTTCCCCCCGGACAGCAGGGCCGCTTGCAAGCTCTCCAAGGAGATGAAGCCATGACCGGCCGCTGGGGCTTCATCTCCGCTCACCGCGCCGACTTCGGCGTGCAGCGGATATGCCGGGTCCTTGAGGTCTCGCGCTCGGGCCACTACCGGTGGCTTGCCGGCGCGGAGGCCCGGCAGGCCCGTCGGGCGGCCGACGACGCCCTGGTCGAGGAGATCCACGCCGATCACAAGGGCACGTACGGAGTCCGCCGCGTTCATGCCGAGCTGCGGGGCTTCGGACACACCGTCAACCGCAAGCGCGTGGAACGGCTGATGCGTGTCAAACTCGATCGAGGGCCGCCATCTGAGGCGGCGCAAACGCACCACCGTCCCCCACCGGCTGGCACCGCCGGCCCCGGACCTGATCAACCGCGTGTTCCATGCCGGGCAGCTCGACGAGAAGTGGTGCGGCGACAACACATACGTGCAGGTCGGTGGCACGTGGCTGTATCTGGCCTGCGTTCTGGACATCTGTTCACGCCGGGTGCTCGGCTGGTCGATGGCCACCCACATACGGACCGAACTGGTCGTCGACGCGCTGAAGATGGCGGTGGCAACCCGAGGCGGCGGCGTGGCCGGGGTGATCTTCCACGGGACAGGGGATCGTAATATACCTCAGACGTGTTCGCCCAGGTCTGCCAAGGTTTTGGGATCCGCCGGAGCATGGGCCGCGTCGGGTCGAGTTACGACAACGCCCTCGCCGAGAGTTTCTGGCAGGAGCTGAAGAGGGAGACCATGCACCAGAGGTTCTTCACGACGACGCACCAGGCCAGGCTGGAACTCTTCCAGTGGTTGACGTACTACAACGCGCGAACGTGCCACAGCTCGCTCGGCTACCTCTCACCCGTCGAGTTCGAACAGCAGCACCAAACAGAACGTAGGCTCACACGCGCGGCATAGAACCCCATGTCCACACTCCGGGGGGTCACCTCTCGCTCGCGAGTGGAACAACGCCGCAGGCCGGGCCGCCCGGCTCATGGGCGCGGCGCTCGAAGGGTTCGGCGTCCCGTGACGCCGAACCCGGGAACGAAGGGGACGGTACCGGGGGGCCTACCGGGTTAGATTCGAGTCCTACGGAGGAAGCCGAGGTGTTAGGGGTGGGGCAGGTGCCTGGCGAAGGGCTGCGTGACCGGCTGCTGGACACGGCCCTCGAACTGGCCTCTCCCGGCCTGACCCTCGCCATCCCGTCCCTGCGGGCGGCGGCTCGCGCCTGCGGGGTGTCCGCTACCGCGGTGTACCGCTACTTCGCCTCGCAGGGCGACCTCAACCGGGCCATCCTCCTGCGCATCGACGCCGCCTTCGTCGCCGCGATGACGGAGGCTGACGACCCCCGGCTGCCGCCGGTCGAACGACTCCGCCGCCTTGCCGTCGCCTACCTCGAGTGGGGCGTGGCCCACCCGGGGCTCTATCAGTTGCGCTTCGAGAGCGCCGGCCAGCTGGGTGCGGACTACGTGTACAGCGGCGCGGCCGACGACGTGCTGGGGGGCATCGGTCGGCTCGCCCGGGCGGCGGGCGCGGACGAGCGGGTCGCGGCCGAGGACCTCTGGGTCGGCATGCACGGGGTGGTCTCCCTGCGTATCCACAAGCCGCACATGGCGTGGCCGGACATCGAGACACAGGTCGACCGGCTCTTCGCGCTGTGGGGCTTCGCGAACTGAGCACCGGCTCCGGACTGTCTCTCTTCTTCCTCTTCTTCCTCTTCTTTCCTCGTTCTCCTCACCTCCCGTCTTCGCCTGTCCGTGGCGGGATGGTGAGAGTTCCCGCTGTGCTGGACGGAAGTCCGACGGCATTCGACACGACCAGTTGACACCTGTTAACTTCTCTCAGGGTTAACAGGTGTCAACCTGTGTGTTGCAGGCCCGGCCGTCCGTGGAGAGGACCGAGAAATGCTCACCGTCACCGTCACCGACCTGCCGGAGCCGCCGAAGGTACCGCTGCTGGGCCACCTCCCGGCACTGGGGCGCGGCGTGGCCATGCACAGAGTGCTCCACAACTGGCGGGACGTGTACGGCCCGACCTACCGGATCCGGTTCGGCCGCACCCCCCTGGTCGTCACCTCGTCGCCGGAGGTCGTCCAGACGGTGCTGCGCGAGCGGCCGGAGGCGTTCCGGCGGGCTCCGATGCTGGCACGCCTGATCGACGAGATGGGCGCTTCGGGGCTGTTCGACGCGGAAGGCGAGGACTGGCGCCGGATGCGCCGGATCGCGATGCGGGGCCTGAACGCGGGGACCCTGCGGGACTCCTTCTCCGTGATCACCCGGTCCATCGAGCGGCTGCGGGAGCTCTGGGCCACCACCGGGGGCGAGCGGGTGGACGTTCTCGACGACCTGATGCGCTACACGCTCGAAGTCTCCACGGCCCTGTTGGCGGGCCACGACCTGGACGCCGTGAGGCAGCGGGACGGCGACGGTCTGCCCCGGCGTCTGCCGCTGGTCTTCGAGAAGCTGGGACGCAGGATCGCCAGCCCGGTCCCGTACTGGCGATGGGTCCGCCTGCCCGCCGACCGCAGGCTGGATGCCACCGTCGCGGAACTACGTGACCTGATCAAGGAGCAATACGTCCACGTCCGGCGCCGCGTGGCCGAAGGACAGGCGCCGGTCACGTATCTCGAGGCGCTTGCCGAGGCGAGCATGGACGACGCCGCGAAACTGAGCGAGCAGGACGTCGTCAGTGCCGTGGTCAACATGATCGTCGCAGGGGAGGACAACACCGCCGCCGCCGCGGCATGGGCGATGCACTACCTCGCGATCCACCCCGAGGCGCAGCGGAAGGTGCGGGAGGAGGCGGATGAGGTGCTGGGGGACGACGGATTTCCGTCCGACCCGGCGGCCCTGTCCAGGCTGCGGTATGCCGAGGCGGTGGTCAACGAATCGATCCGCCTGCGGCCCACGACCCCCTTCCTGATCATGCAGGCGGCGCACGACATCACGATCCCCGACGGCGCGGACGCCCTGCGTCTGGAGGCCGGAACCCTCGTCATGCCGCTCATGACGCACGCCTCGGACGTCGACGACTACAGGTACCCGGACCCCGGAGCGTTCGAGCCCGACCGCTGGCTGTCCCCGTCCGCCCCGCAGCCGAACGACGCCTCGCCGTTCCTGCCCTTCGGCGGAGGGCCTCGCTTCTGCCCCGGACGCAACCTCGCCCTCATCGAGGTGACGATGGTCGTCGCGATGGCGTGCCGCCACTTCGTGCTGGAGGCGGACACGACGACCGGCCCGGTCGGGGAACGTGTGACCTTCGCGATGATGCCCACGAACCTGGGTATTCGGCTGCACCCGGCAGAACACCACCGCCTAAACCGCCGGAACGCGGGCGCCGACGCCTAGTACTCCAGCAGGATTTCGCTGTCTGACCTGGTCTTTTCGCCGGGTGGCGGGAATGTAGCGGGGCTTCGATCGTGCGGGGGCGGTCTCACGGAGACCGCCCCTCGATCGTGCGACAACGCCGCAGGTCACGGCTCTGACTTCAATTGCGTGAGAGCGCAGGTCAGCGACAGGAAGACACCATCCGTCCTTCGGTGCCCGTTCCGTCGCGATCAATGTGATCAGGGGCGTAGGGACAGTGGTCGGCCCTCTTGTGATGATCGACGGCGCGGTCGATTCACGCCTGGAACTCGGTGAGATCGATGGCATGAACGCGCAGCGGGTAGCCGTACACCGGGTGTGTCGTCTCCCTCTCGGGCACCATGCCGAGCTTGCGGATGACTTTCTCGGAGGCGTTGTCCCCCACCCGGTTGATGCTGACGACGCGCTCCAGGCCGCGGTCCTGGAGCGCAAACTCCAGCGTGGCGTGCGCGGCTTCGGACGCGTATCCCTGGCCCCAGAACTGTGAACCGAGCCGCCAGCTGATCGCCACGGCGGGCATCACCTCCGGCAGGAACTCGGGTACGGACAGTCCCGTGAAACCGATCAGTTCACCCGAGGCCAGCAGTTCGACGGCGAAGAGTCCGAAGCCCTCCTCGTCCCACTCCTCTTGCCATCGCTCGATGGCCCCGGCCGTGTGGTCCAGGTCCCGCACCGAGCCGTCGTCGGTCCAGTGCATGACCCGCGGGTCCGCGTTGATGTCCGTCATGGGCACGAGGTCGTCGTCGTGCCAGCTGCGGAGGAGGAGACGGGGTGTGCGGATCTCGGTCATGCGCCCATCCTGCCGAAGGCAAGCGCCTCACGGGTAATCCGGTGCTCGCCCGCACTGCGGCTCCGCAACCACCAGGTGTCAAGCCACCTGCACCACACACCGTGACCGGCAAACGCAGGACCGACAGCCTGGCAGACGACGTGCCACTTCACCAGCGCGGTCGCAAGGTGATCTCGACCCGGAGCAGCCTGCAGCAGGACCAAGATCATTCACGGAATCGCGGCCAGAGCGGCAGCGATCAATGAGCCTCTTGACAACGAGAGGACGGTATGAGACTTAATGTCCGATTGATTGCTTCGTCGGGGATGAGCGGGCAGGGTAGCGGCGGCGCCGGGCGCCCTGCTGCGGCGGCCGGGTGAACAAGCCCCGCTCAGCCTCGAGGGTCCCGCGCTCGCCAACCCGCTTGAGTTCCAGGCGGGTGTTGTTGATGGTGTCGGGCGCGATCTGCAGTTCCATCGCCTCGCACACCTACCAGGCCGGCACCGCCCCGAGCGTCAACTCCCCCACTGGTCATGCGGTGCGCCGGAACTGCTGATCAACAGGCCCCGTCGTGCCTGCGTTCCGGGCAGAACCTGGGCTTCTCCGACGGCGGCCGCCAGTGGGTCGCCACCGCCCACTCCTGACCGCGGCTGAGGCCGGCCAACTCATCGTCGCGACGCAGCGCAGGGCGACGCTTTAACGTGCCTTGTTGGCCGATGCGAATGATGATTTGATCCTCCCGTGGGTTGCTTACATTCTTCGACGTGCCCTCTCTTCCCTCATCTCAACGAGAGCCTGGCGGGCTGGCGCACCTATTACTGCGACAACGAGGCCAACTGGCGCGGTTGCGCACGCTACCAAGTCTCACTCACCGGCGAGCGGGTGCCGATCACCCTGCTGCCCAACGGGCGGCACGCCCGTCATCTGGCGCCGAGGACAGCGCCCACCGCTTCCGTGAAGCGCGGTCGCGGCCTCGCCGAACAACCGCCGACGGCTCCCGAAATACCCGAACGGGGCTGGTGGGCCCGCTTGGCAGAGTGGATGAAAGGTAACGCATGAGCACTTACTGGCCATGGTGGGCGGGTGCTCTCGGACTCGCTCTACTGACCATCGGCTACACTCTCGCGACCGACCGGTCGTTCGGGGTGTCTACGGCCTGGGAGCGAGTGCTGCACTGGCGGCGCGAAGCCGAAGTGGAGCGGATGGAAGTCGAGTTGGCGGACGAACGGGCTCTCGTCGCCGCCCTCGGCGCTGCCACCGCCGAGCATTTCGGCACCGTGCCCGCCGCGTCCGTTCCCACCGGGGCTGTCCCCCCGGGGCCGGCCGCGCCGGCCCCGGGGGGACGTCGAGGCGCACACTCGCGCCCTGCTCCGCTGGTCACCCAGGCCGTCCTGCTGATATCGATCTTCGTGGGCGGATTGACCGCTGCCGTGACCTCCGGGCGCTTTGACCTCCGCTTCGACATGGGCGCGAGCTACCGGCACCTGGTGACCGGCAACCCGGTCGTCATGATCGCCCTGCTGTTTTCGGGAGGCATGCTGGTCGGCTTCGGCACCCGGCTGGCCGGTGGCTGCAGTTCGGGGCATGGTCTCAACGGCTGCGGTCGGCTCAGCCCCGTCAGTCTCGTCGCCACAGCCACGTTTTTCGGCACCGCTGTCGCGATGTCATTCCTCCTGTGGAAGGTGATCTGATGCGCACTCGGGGCGGACTCCTGCTGGCCAACCTCCTGACCGGGCTGGCTCTCGGTTTCACCGTGACCCGTATCGGGTTCGGTGACTATGCCGAGTTGAACCGCATGTTCACCTTCCAGGACCTGCGGATGTTCCTCTCCTTCTTCGGCGCCGTCGTGATTATCGCGAGTGTGTTCGCCCTGCTTCGGGTGCGCCGGGGTGGAGGGCGTCTCCACGCCGGCGTGGTCCCCGGCGCGGTCCTGTTCGGTATCGGCTGGGCGATCTCCGGCGGCTGCCCGGCGATCCCTATCATTCAGGTCGCCAGTGGTTACCTGCCCGCCGTGATCACCATCGCGGGCATCGTCGTCGGGGTCAAGCTGTGCCGTTGGACCAGCGGCCGGTACTTCTTCATCGACAGGGGCTCCTGCGAAGGGTGAACGCGGCGGGCCCAGCGCGGGACCCTGCGCGGGGCCCTGCGACGTCGGCCTCCGCCGGGTCGAGATGACGCTCAGCGTTCGGGCCACCGCAGAACGGGTACGTCGCGCCTGCCCGCACTACCGGATTCCACTACGATCCGGACCCGTGACGCTGCCCGCACCTCGCCGGCGGGAAACACCCCCGCCTGCAAATTCCCACCGAACTCGCTCCCAACCGGTCAGAGTGGGCTCGTGACGCCCCAATCCATTGCCACGCAACGGGCTTGGGACGGTTCGCCTGCCCCCGAGATCACCGCCCGTGATCTACTGCCGATCATGCCGTTGCTGATGCTGGACCTCGACAACACCCTGGTCGACCGCGACGCAGCCTTCCGCGACGCCGTCACCGCATTCCTCACAGAGCACCGCCTGCCCGACACGGACCTGGCGTGGCTGATGACCGTCTACGCCAGCGGCTATACCGCCCGCCACGAGGTCGCCGCGGCCATGACCGACCGATACCAGAACAACGTGCCCGCCACGGCCATCCATGCCCTGCTTGACCGTGGCGCCGCCGATCGCGTCGTGCTGACGGACTCCTCCCGCGAAGCCCTGGACAAGGCCCGGGCCGACGGCTGGACCTGCGTGATCGTCACCAACGGCCGCACAACCCAGCAGGAAACCAAGATCCGCCATACCGGACTCGACCAGCTCGTCCAGGGGTGGGTGATCTCCGAGACGGTCGGCCGCAAGAAGCCCGATTCGGAGATCTTCCATGCTGCCGCGGATACCGTCGGAGTGCCTCTCACCGGCGCATGGGTCATCGGCGATTCCCCGCATGCCGACATCGCTGGCGCCATCGCGCTCGGGCTTCGAAGCATCTGGGTGTCGAACGGGCAGCCCTGGGCCCAGGACTCCTACCAGCCCACCCATGTCGCCGAGGACATCGCCACCGCGATCGACCACGTCATCAGCGCGGCGAGATAAGGCACGACCAACCCTCTTCATCGACTCCGCAAGACCGAACCCGTAAAAAATCGCCGCCACCTCACACAGGTTCGCCGGAACAAGTGCGTTTTGGTGAACATCTCGTTGGAGGCGATCGCGATGCTGTTCTTCTTTCCGCGCTCCGTGAGGACTTGGAAGAGCATCTCTGCCCCGCGCCGGTCGAGTGCGAGGTAGCCGAGTTCGTCGATCTCGAGCAAGTCGACGCGTTCGTAGCGGGCGACGGTCTTGCCCAGCTGCTTGTCGTCGGCGGCCTCGATGAACTCGTTCACCAGGTAGGCGGCGGCGGTCAGTCGCAGGTGGCGAGGCTGTGGATGACGGCGGGGCCGACGTTGCGGTTGACAGCATAGTCGAACTCGCGCAGCGACATCTCGCGCGGGAAGTGGGCGGCGCGGATGCGTCGTTCGGCTCGGCGGCGGTCGCGGTCCTCGCACTCGGCGAGAAATCCGGCGCAGGAGAGCCCCTCGCGCTCAGCTCGGGCGATGGTGTCGGCGGCTTGCACCCGCATGGTGGGCAGCCGCAGCATCCGGCAGACGGTGTCATGACGAATCCTTCCCTCGCAGGTTCAGCAGTTCGTCCCACTGCTCCAGACGGGGCAGCGGGCGGGCGTCCTCGGGCAGTGACCTGACCAGACGACGCGGAGTGAGATGGCTGACCTGCGGCAACTGCGGATCAGCAGTTCCGTCTGGTCCGCCGCCGGTGTGGCGGTGGCGGTGGGGGCTCAGTCGGCTGCCTGGGCGGCGTTGCAGGCCTCCAGGACGACCACATCGTCGCTGCAGGTACCCGGGCCGAGGGCGGCCCGCAGGCCCGCCAGCACGTCCGCGTGCTTCCTGGAGCGCTCGCGGATGCGGTCCAGGACGGTCCAAGAACGCGTCAGCTGACCCGAAGACCGACCGCCAGCGTCAGTTCAAGGACCCGGTGCGGCGATGCGAGATCCGGAAACAGGTCCCGCAGCTGCGACATCCGGTACCGGACGGTCTGGGGATGGACGAACAACGCCGCCGCCACTTCATCCCGCCTGCCCTGGTGCAGCAGCCACGCCCGCAACGTCTCCTCCAGTCGCCGTGCGGTTGCGACAGGCAAGGTCCGCAACGGTGCGAGGGCTCGGACACGCAGGTCTGCGATAGCGTCCGCGTCGGCGCTCAGCACCAGCTCGGGCAGGTGGTCCTCGGTGTCGCGAATATCGGAGGAGAGGGAGCGCGCGCGTACGGCTCGTGCGTACGAGGCGGACGCACGAGTCCATGGCCGGGCCGGGCCGACCACGGCGGTGCGGTCGGTCAGCTGCCGCAAGAGATGCGATCGGTCGGCATCGGGGACGAGCAGCACACCGGTGGCGTCCGGCAGATCGTCGAGGACGAGGGTGCCTGGCTCGAACGAGCGGTAGGCAGGCCGGGCCTGGGCGGCGGGCAGCAGGACCGCGGTCAGCGAAACGGGAGGCTGCCACCCGGCCCGTTGAGCAGAGGCCAGCAGCACGTCCGGGCTCGCGCCGGCGAGGAGGTCGCGCGCCAGGTGTTCCAGGTGGCGCTCGTGGGCCCTGCCCCGGGCGGCCAGTTCGTCGGCGTGGCCCGCGGCGCTCGCGGCGGAGAGTTCGTCGATGTAGGCGAAGGTCAGCTCGGCGAACTTGGCGACCTCGGCGGCCGGCAGACCTGCGGGTACGGCACCCGCTGCCAGGCATCGCCAGGCCACGCGGGCGCCGACGCGATAGGCGCTGAGCAGGGCGTCCATCGAACGGCCGTCGCGCACCTCGCCGCGGCCCAGCTCGTAGGCTGCGTCACCGGCGTCGCCGCCTGTTGCGTTCCCGCTCGCGAGGTCCAGGTAGTGCCCCAGGGCGGTGCGGACGGCTCGGCGGATGGTGGCGCCCATGTGGCCCGACAGGGCGTTGGCGTAGGGAGGGACCTCGTCGATGATCGCTTGGACGACCTCGTCTGCGGTGCTCTTCAGCGCGGCCCGCAGTGCGGTGACCGTCGTCTCATCCAGGGCCAGTTCGCTGGCCCTTTGGATTGCATGACTCACGTTTTTGTTCCCTGCGAACAATTCAGCCGACCAACTTTACGTCCTGCGGTCAGGACTTTACGCCTTCAGGCGCAGCAAGCTGGAGTCATGACGAGTACAGCCCTCCGCAGCAGGGCGTGGAAACTGCTGGAGATGGTCACGACGCCACTGCTGCCGTCGGACTACCTCGACCTGGTCAGCCCGCTGCGTGCGGGCGCTGACTTGCGTGGGCGCATCGAGGCCGTGCACCCCGAGACGAGTGACGCCGCGACTGTCGTGATCAGGCCGGGACGGGGCTGGCGCGGCCACACGGCCGGTCAGTACGTGCGGATCGGGGTCGACGTCGACGGGGTGCGCCTGTGGCGTGCCTACTCCATCACCTCGCCGACAGACCGCCAGGACGGCCGCGTCACGATCACCGTGAAGGCGATCCCGGACGGCAAGGTCAGCAATCACCTGGTCCGCAGGGCGAAACCGGGCACGCTGATCCAGCTCGACCAGGCGACCGGTGACTTCGTGCTGCCGCAGGCCAAGCCCGCCAAGGTGCTCTACCTGACGGCCGGCAGCGGCATCACGCCCGTGATGGGCATGCTGCGCGACATCGAGTTCGGCGACGTCGTCATGGTCCACTGCGCGCCACAGCCGCAAGACGTGATCTTCCGCGACGAACTGCACGACCTGGTCGCGGACAAGAAGCTGCGGCTCACCGAGGTGCACACCGACACCGACGGCATGCTCGACATCGCCCGTCTCGACGAACTCGTGCCCGACTGGGCCGAGCGCGAGACCTGGGCTTGCGGGCCCGCGGGCCTGCTGGACGCCGCCGAAGAGCACTGGAGCGAGCACGGCGTCCCAGAGCGTCTGCACACCGAACGCTTCCGCCCCAGCATCGTCGTCGCTGGTGACGGCGGCGAGGTCACGTTCAGCGCCACCGGCAAGACCGTCGACGCGGACGGCGCCACGCCGTTGCTGGACGTCGGCGAGGAGGCCGGCGTGCTCATGCCCTCCGGGTGCCGCATGGGCATCTGCTTCGGCTGCGTCACGCCGCTCAAGGCGGGCGCCGTCCGCGACCTGCGCACCGGCGAGATCACCGAGGCCGAGCCGGGCGTCCGCATCCAGACCTGCGTGTCCGCCGCGGCGGGCCCCTGCGACATCGAACGGTAGGAGCACTTTGACCGCCATCGACCCCACCGCCCACCTGACCGCGGAGCAGATCGAGGAGCTTGGCCGCGAGCTGGACGCGATCCGCGACGAGGTGATCGCCAGCCGCGGCGAGAAAGACGCCGCCTACATCCGCAAGGTCATCTCGGCGCAGCGCAAGCTCGAGCTGGCCAGCAGGGGCGTGCTGCTGTTCTCGATCTTCCCGCCCGCGTGGCTGGTCGGCACCGCCGGTCTGTCCGTGGCGAAGATCATGGACAACATGGAGATCGGCCACAACGTCCTGCACGGCCAGTGGGACTGGATGCGGGACCCGAAGATCCACTCCACCACCTGGGAGTGGGACCACGTCTCGCCGTCCGAGCAGTGGAAGCACTCACACAACGAGCTGCACCACACGTACACCAACGTGATCGGCAAGGACAACGACCTCGGCTACGGCATCATGCGCGTCGACGAGGACCAGAAGTGGCACCCGTTCCACCTCGGCCAGCCGCTGTGGAACTTCATCAACGCCTGCTTCTTCGAGTACGGCATCGCAGCGTACGACCTGGAGCTCGGCAAGAACCTGCACAAGCGCCGCCGCAGGGACCCGGAGTTCCGCGCGCGGGCCAAGGCCGTGGGCCGCAAGATCCGCAAGCAGGTGCTCAAGGACTACGTGATCCACCCGCTTCTGTCGGGCCCGTCCTTCCTCACCACGCTCGCCGCCACGTTCACCGCGAACCTGGTCCGCAACATCTGGTCCCACTCGGTCATCATGTGCGGGCACTTCCCCGAGGGCGTACAGGTCTTCGAGCGCCGGTCGATCAAGGGCGAGACGCCCGGCCAGTGGTACCTGCGCCAGATGATGGGCTCGGCGAACATCAGCGGCAGCAAGGCCATGCACTTCATGACCGGCAACCTGTCGCACCAGATCGAGCACCACCTGTTCCCGGACCTGCCGAGCAACCGGTACGCCGAGGTCGCGGTGAAGGTGCGCGCGTTGTTCGAAAAGTACGAGCTGGAGTACGTCACCGGGCCGCTGCCCAAGCAGGTGTTCTCCGCGTGGCGCAAGGTCTTCCGGCTCTCGCTACCGAACAAGAAGCCCAGGGTCGAAACGCCGGCCCACGAGCAGGAGCTCGTCGCCGCCTGATTCCCAGTATTGGTCGAGATCTTTCGGCCGTACCGGCGGCACCGCCGGGTTCGGTGAGATCCGTTGCGGACGGTGGGCAGCCGCGACATCAGACCGTACGACACGGGATCCGGGACAGCCCGGTGTCCGGCTGCACTGCTGCCTCAACGTGTGCCAGGAGCTGAACGCACAGCCCCCGCGAGGTGTTGCAGTGTGCAGACCTGTCCATGGCCAGGCCCATAGTCGGGGGCGCGCGCTCGCTTTGCCGACGGGCGGGCCGGGCGGAAGGCATGGGGCTGTGACGCGGGCGCTGCCCGAACCGATGCTCGCCACCCCTGTGTCCGACCCGGCTCTGCTGCCGGGCCGGGCGGATGAGCCGAAGGCCGACGGCCACCGGACCGTGCTGTGGCGCACCGAGGACGGCGTCCGGCTGCAGTCCCGGACCGGTCGCGATGTCACCGCGCTCTGGATGGTCCTGGCCGTGGTCGCCATGCCCCTGCCGCCCGGCGTGGTCCTGGACGGCGAGGCCGTGGTGTACGTCGCAGCCGATGACGGCACCGTGCACATCAGCTTCGCCGCGGCACAGTCCCGGGCGCTGTCCCGACCCCGCCGTGCGAGGGAACTCGCCGACCAACACCCCGCCCCCGTAGGTCGCGTTCGGCATCCTCGCCCCCCGGCGACGGGCCTCCCTGACCTTCGGCCGCGCCCGTACGTGGAGCGCCACCGGGTCCTCCTGGACGTGCTCGCCGAAGTCGGTCCGCCGATCGTGCCGGTGTGGTCGACCACGGGCCTGGACGAGGCCCTGCTCTGGTACGAGACGCGGTCAGGCACGCAGAAGACAGTCGACGCCACCGTGGTCGGCTTCACCGGCACGGCCCGGCATCCGAAGGCCCTCGCCGTACGGCTCCCGATCGCCGAGCTCGAGCTCCGTCACCGGCTGCGGGCCCGCGCCGAGGACCGGATCCGGGCTGTCCGGTCCACCGGCCTGTGCAACCTGCCCCTGCACCACACCGCGCAGAGCAAAGTCTGGCTGGAGATCGTCCAGATCGCTCTCGACCTGCTGGCCTGGATGCCCATGCTCGCCCTGACCTGCCAGGCCCGTCTCTGGGAACCCCGCCGACTGCGGTTCCGCCTGTTCAATCCCAAGACGGGCACCGGCTCCTGGACCCGCACCGCATCCCCGTTACACCGCTGCCCGGGTCGCCCGCCCGGACCCTCGAACAGCTCCGAGCCAGCCTGCCTGACGAGGACCACCAACGGGATCAACCCTGACAGTCATTCAGAAACAGGCCACGGCCGTACTGAGAACTGCCAGATCCCGGCACCTGTCTGCACCGGCTGACCAACCCCCACTCAGTCCCGCTGCTGGGTCCGTCGTGGGGCGTTTCACCCATGGCGTCGTGAAGCGCCGAACGCAGTGGCATCGTTGTTCGACTCGGTTCCCTGGTACGCGACTTGAGCGGAACGGACCGAAGCGAAGGCTGTGGCGAGCTGGTCCCGCAGGGGCAGTACGCAGGGGTGGAGGTCGCGGCGCAGCGTGATCGTGTAGATCCCACGGGTCGGGGGATCCGGGTGTGAGTAGTTGCGGGACGCCGTACTCGAACCGCTCCGCGCCTATATTCGCGGACACGCCACGGGCGACGCCGCCCACTTCCGCAGCGCGTTCCTTCCCACCGCCCACGTCGAAGGGACCCGGGACGGCGCATTCGTCTCCTGGCCCCTGGACGAATACTGCGCCCTCTTCCAGGGCCAGCCCGCCCCGGACGAACCCACCCGCTCCCGCCGCATCGACGCCATCGATGTCCACGGGACCGTCGCGACCGCCACTATGACGCTCTCGCATGGCGCAGACACGTTCACCGACATCTTCCTGCTGGCCCGCGTCGACGACAGATGGCGCATCGCCAACAAGGCTTATCACCGCCACTCCTGAGAGAGCGGGAACCGATCCGTGCGCTCGGGGAACGATCACCACGCCCACGGGAAACGATCTTCAGAGCCTCTTGTCGCCGCACGTCACATGCACTCGTGAAGACCCCTCGGCGCCGACCTCCGCGTTGGCATCGGCTCCACGATCACGGTCGCCACGACCGCATCCGGGCAGATCCTCGGCCCGGGCATCACCCCAGGCCAGGTCCGCGACTGGCTCGGGCCGCTCCCCGTGGAGGCGGTGCACGGCAGCGGCCCGAGCCAGGGGGCCGTCTTTCGGGACCACAGCATCCGCTGCGTCGGGCTGCCCGTCGACGATGCCGGAAGTCGCCGCTTCCCAGGTGTCGATCATCTCGGTGGAGGTGCCGCCGGGGGTGATGTCGTTGACCCGATGTTCTCGTGGGCCCAGGTCACCGCGGCGGTCTCGGTGAGGCTGTTGAGCGCAGCGGACGCCCTCCAGCTTCCAGTGCGTCGCATCAAGCCCCGGCTCGGCGACTCGCCCTGCCCCCGGCGCGCCCGCGGTCGGATCAGCGCCGCTCGCGCCCGTTGGTCTGTGCTGGCCGCCGCCGGAAGCGTGGCTGTCAGCACGTGGAACTCCTTGGCCGTGGCGAGGGCCGCACCAGCGGCAATGGCAGGTCTTCTCCGGCCGGCCGGGCCGAGCACGTCGACTCGCCGGGCCAGGAAGGCCGAGCGCAGGGGCGGAGACTTCGCGCCTGGCGTGTTCACACCACTCACACGGGCGTCAGCGGCTGCTCCGTCCAGATGATCTTTCCCTGTGATGTGTACCGGGTCCCCCAGCGCTGGACGAGCTGGGCGACCAGGAACAGGCCGCGACCGCCCTCGTCGGTGGCCGCCGCCCGGCGCGGGTGCGGGGAGGTGTTGCTGCCGTCGGAGACCTCGCAGATCAGCGTGCGGTCGCGCAGCAGACGCAGCGAGATGGGTTCACTGCCGTGGCGGAGCGCGTTCGTCAACAGCTCGCTGACCGTGAGCTCGGTGGAGAAGAGCAACTCGTCGAGACCCCATCGGGTCAGCTGCGCGGTGACCTCCGTGCGGACCCGTGAGACCTCGGCGGGGTCGGCCGCCAGCTCCCAGGTGGCGATGCGGTCGTCGTCCAGTGCCCGGGTACGGGCGACGAGGAGCGCGACATCGTCGGCGGGATGATCCGGAAGCCGGGGCAACAGGGCATCCAGCGCTCGGCAGATGTGGTCGGGAGTCCTCTGGGACCGGGCGAGGACACCGCGCAGCCTGTCCATGCCGAGGCCGACATCCCGGTGGCCGAGGTGTTCGATCAGCCCGTCGGTGTAGAGGACGAGCAGACTGCCCTCGGGGATCTCCAGCTCGGCGGTTTCGAAGGGATGGCCGCTCACACCCAGCGGTGGCCCCCCGGGCAGGTCCGGATAATCCACGGTGCCGTCCGGCCTCACCAGCGCGGGTGGAGGATGCCCGGCCCGCGCTATGGTGCAGCTTCGTGCGACCGGGTCGTAGACGGCGTAGAGACAGGTGGCGCCGTTGATCTCCCCGGTGCCGGTCTCCGCCTGCTCCTGCTCGATGTCCAGCCGGGCGACGAGGTCGTCGAGATGGGCGAGGACTTCCTCGGCGGGGAGGTCGAGGGCGGAGAAGTTGTGGACCGCTGTGCGCAGCCTGCCCATGGTGGCGGCAGCGTGCAGTCCATGGCCGACCACGTCCCCGACCACCAGTGCCACCCGTGCGCCGGACAACGGGATCACGTCGAACCAGTCGCCCCCGACTCCCGAACGCGCCGACAGGTAGCGATGGGACACCTCGACCGCTTCCTGCGCGGGGAGACCGCGTGGCAGCAGACTGCGCTGGAGCGTCAGCGCCACCTTGTGCTCATGGGTGAACCGGCGGGCGTTGTCGATGCTCAGCGCGGCGCGGCCGACCAGTTCCTCGGCGAGCAACAGGTCGTCCTCCGAGAACGGCTCCTGGCGCTGGGAGCGGTAGAAGCTGACCACACCCAGAAGCAAGCCCCGGGCCCGCATCGGCACCGTGATGAGCGAGTGGACACCGGCTTTCAGGATCCGCTCGCACCGCGCCGGGTCCTGGAGCTGCCAGCCATGAGCCATCGCCAGCTCCGGTTCCAGGGCCGGCCTCTCGGACGCCAGGCATCTGGCCTGAGGCGTGGACGGTGCATAGGCGATCAGGTCACCGGCCGCATGCAGCGCGGGCTCCTCGCGCACACCGGTGAGTGCGACGCGACGCAGCGCACCGTCCACCCGGACCGGTTCCTCACCGGTCGGTACGGCTTCCGGAACGTCGACGGCGGTGAAGTCGGCGAACCGGGGGACGGCCACCTCGGTCAGCTCCTGGGCGGTCCGTACCACGTCGAGCGTGGTGCCCACACACGCGGAGGCGTCATACAGCAGCCCCAGGCGCTGCCGAGCCTGCAGTGCCAGCGTACCCATCAACGGCTCGCCGACGGCGACCAGCCATTCCTCGCTCCGGCCGTCGTGCGGTTCTGCGCCCGGTCGTGGCTCGGGCTCCGGAGCGGGAGGCAGGAGGCGGGGCAGCTGCGGCGGTGACGGGCGCTTCGCGGCGTGGCTCATGGGTCGGGAGGTGAGACCCGATGGAGTGCCGGCGGCGGCCGTCAGTACGGCAAGGTCCTGACGGAGACCGGAGGGAAGAGCCGCCTCCACGGCGATTCCCGTGACACCGGACGGAGCCGTGACCGGTCGGCTGCGCAGGATGGCCGTGCGTCCGCCGGACAGCCGCAGCTCCACAAGTCCGGTGCGGCCCGAGGAGATCAACTCGGTCGCAGCGGCCTCGAGGAAGAGCCGGTCGTGGCGGTTGAGCAACTCGTCCGGCACGGTGGTCACGCTGCCCGGACCGCCGTTCCCCGGCGGATGGGCGGCCCAGAACGCCTGGAGCAGGGCCCGCTCGCGGGACGAGACCTGATCCAGCAGCCGCTGCTCGATGGCACGGGCCGCCTCGAGTGCCGTGCTGAGCATGGTGGGGTGGGCATCGACGCGTGAGCCGGTCAGATCGAGTGCGCCGACGACGTGACCGCTCAGCGGGTCGCGCACCGGTGCGCCTGCACAGGCGAGCCCGGTCAAGTCGTCACCGTAGTGCTCGCGGCCGCAGATGAAGACGGGCCGCCGTGTCACCAGGACGGTACCGATGCCGTTGTTCCCGATCAGGCCCTCGGGGACGCTGAACCCCGGCGCGAGCTGCATCGCGTCAAGACGCCCGAGCAGGGCGTGCTCGCCTGCTCTCCGGTCGAGCAGCCGTGCGCGATCGTCGCTGAGGAACACCGTCGTCTGGAGGCCTGACAGTCTGGACTCCAGAACATCGAGCACGGGCTGGGCGGCCTCCGCGAGGTTCCGAGCGTCGCCCAGATCTCCCTGGTAGGGGAGATCTCCCAGGTGTTTCTCGGCAAGCCCCTGGGAGTGACATCTGCGCCAGGCGGCCAGGACCGGATCACGCACGGACGGCCCCACGGGCCCGCCCGCCTGCAGTTGGTCGTAAGCCTTGCAGAGGACGACGGCGTCGTCCCACTTCATCGACACTTGCGCCCATCCTCAGCCGGTGCGTCGTATCTCTCAGTCTGCGCCTGGAATGATGAAATGCAAACCCGATCAAGCGTCGATCCCGGCGTGGATAAAGGGATCGACGCACACTGACTGTATGCACAGGCGCTTAGTTTTGGTAATTTAACACTCAACTTAATATGTCAGATATTTTTCCCTGAATGGGTACGGTGTGTGCCTCCTGCGGGCAACTTCCGGAGTGCTGGTGACGAGGCCATCCGCACGGCCCGGGACGCCTGACCGGCCGTACCCCCGAACGCCCCACTCACCGGGAAGCCGTCCCCCCTCCGTGCGGGCCGTGAAACCGCCGCCCGACCGGGCCACTCCCCCACGGGCCACTCTCCAAATGCCCCAGAGCAGAGGTCTCCCGGCAGACCATCTCCACGATCAGGACACGGTCCTCCAGGGCATGGGCGAGTGGCGGAACCGACCTCTCGACGTGGTTCCGCGGGAGCCGAGGAGCCGCGCCATCGGCCGCTCAGGTGCCAACGCCGAGGCCGTCAAGAGTGAGGTCGAGGAGACGTTCGGCTTGTTCCCGTTGTTCGGGCCGTCCGGAGGCCAGGGCGATGCCGGTCAGGGCCGCAAACATGTCGGTTGCTCCGATGTCCCTGCGGACGACGCCGGATTCGACGCCGGCGTCGAGCAGTGAGGTGAGCGCCGTGAGGATCATGTCGTGGCTCTGTGCGTAGGGGTTGACTCCTGAGGCGACCAAGGCGCGCAGGGCATCAGCCATGCCCAGCTTCGCGGTGGCGTAATCGATGAAGCGGCCCATCCACGCGCGCAACGCTTCCCGCGGCGGGAGGGTGGAGGCGAGGTCGGGCGCGGCGTCGCAGAGCTTGGCGAGCTCGTTGCGATAGGCGGCCTCGATGAGGACCTCTCTGGTGGGGAAGTTGCGGTAGAGGGTGCCCGAGCCGACGCCGGCTTCCCTCGCGATGCGTTCCAGGCCTGCGTCGAGCCCGTCCTCGGCGAACACCCGTACCGCTGCGGCGAGGATCTTGTCCCTGTTGCGCTGAGCGTCCGCCCGCAAGAGGCGTCCCGTTTCCCTCGTCATGAGCGGACTCCCGTCGATCGCTGAACACTGCACGGCTTGCAAAGCGGAGACGCCTCCAGTTACAGTGGCTCGAAGTGGGGGCTCCTCCACTTATTAACCGGCGACTCCTCCACTTCCAGTCTAGAGCATTCGGTTTCCGCAGCGTATGGCCTGGTCCGCACCCTGAAGCGTGCGACCGCGCGACTCTTCACACCTCCCACCGAGATGCCCTGCGCAAGAAACCCCCACCCACACGACGGGGCCGGCCGCCCCACGGCCGGCACCTCACATCACAGGAGTAATCATGAGCATGTCACTTGACGGCAAGGTCGCGGTCATCACCGGTGGTGCGTCCGGGGTGGGCCTCGGCATCGCTCAAGAATTCGCCGCCCACGGCGCCCAGGTCGTCATCACCGACCTCGATCGGTCGGACCTCGACCGGGCAGTCCGTCAGATCGGCAGCGCCTCTACCGGCATCGTGGCCGACGTGACCGACATGGCGGCCATGGAACGCATGTACCACGAGGTCAAGACGGGTCACGGCCGCCTGGACGTCGTGGTCGCCAACGCGGGGATCGGCGCGCACGCTCCGCTGGGACACATCACTGAGGACCAGTTCGACCGGACCTTCGACGTCAACGTCAAGGGCGTGCTCTTCACCGTCCAACCCGCGGTGCCGCTCATGCCGGACGGCGGAGCCGTCGTCGTCATCGGCTCGACCGGCTCCATTCAGCCGCCCGCCGGGATGAGTCTCTACGGCGGTTCCAAGGCCGCCGTCCGCTGTCTCGTACGCGCCTGGATTCAGGATCTCAAGGGCTCAGGCATCCGGATGAACGTGCTCAGTCCGGGAGCCGTCGACACCCCTTCCCTGCGCCGGGCCGCCGAGCAGGCCCAAGGGACCGACGCGGTGGTCCCGCTCATACGGGCCATGGGAGAAGGGAACCCCACGGGTCGCATCGCCGACCCACGTGAGATCGGGAAGGCCGCAGTCTTCCTGGCCAGTGACGCCGCCGACTTCGTCACCGGTGTCGAACTGTTCGTAGACGGAGGCACAGCGCAGGTGTGACTCCGTTCCCGACATCGGCACAGCACAAGGCCACCCCGCCGCCGCTCCTCGGGTCGGCGGCACGAGACGCGGGCGCCCCTCACCCGTCCCGCCCCCGCTCCGCAGCCACCACCCCCGGACCTGCTCGCTCCTTCACCACAGAAACCGGACTGTCCATGCCCTCCACCCGCCCTGTCTCCGTCCCGTCCGCAGGCCCGCCGTCCAGCACCTCCAAGCCGCGCCGCGCCCGTTCCTCGGCGATCGGCATCGGCGTCGTACTCGTCGTGCAGCTCATGCTCGCGCTGGACACGACCATCGTGAACGTGGCTCTGCCACGCATCGGCTCCGGTCTTCACTTCAGCCCCACCGGACTGTCCTGGGTACTCAACGCCTACACGCTCGCCTTCGGCGGCCTGCTCCTGCTGGGCGGACGCCTCGGTGACACGTTCGGCCGACTCCGCGTCTTCGAGACCGGCCTCGCCCTCTTCACTGCCCCGTCACTCGCCGGAGGCGTCGCCGACACCCCGGGGCTGCTGATCACCGCCCGGACCGCCCAAGGCGTCGGCGCCGCCCTCGCCGCGCCGGGTGTCCTCGCCCTCCTCACCACGAACGCCCCCGACGAGGGCGCCCGGCACCGTGCGCTGGCACTCTTCTCCGCCGTGAGTATCGGCGGAAGCACCCTGGGCCTCGTCCTCGGCGGGCTCGTCACCGAATACGGCACATGGCGCTGGACACTGTTCATCAACGTTCCCCTCGGCCTGGTCGTGCTCGCCCTCGCCCGGCGCTTCGTCACGGAGACGCCACGCCGCCCCGGTCGCTTCGACACGGTGGGCGCCCTCGCGGCTACCGGCGCCGCGGTGGCCATCGTCTGGGCCCTCATCGGAGCGCCGGACCACGGCTGGACCTCACCGCGAACGACGATCGCCTTCGTCATCGGCACCATGTGCGTAGCGGTGCTCGTGCTGACCGAACGACGGGCGTCCGCCCCGCTGCTGCCGACGGTTCTGCTCCGCAGCCGGCGGCGACTGGGCGCTCTCACCGTCACCGCCCTGGTCTTCGGCTCCCAGATGTCGATCTTCTTCCTGGTGGTGCAGTACCTCCAGCGGGCGCTGCATTTCAGCCCGCTGCGGGCCGGACTCGCCTTCGTGCCCATGACCCTCGGCATCTTCGTGATGTCCCGGATCACGCCGCGTCTCCTCGTCCGGTCGGGTCAAGCCCCCCTGCTGATCAGCGGAACACTCGGGCTCACCGTCAGCTATCTGTGGCTTGCGCGAATCGGTACTGGTGACTCCTACACCGCCGCCATACTCGGCCCGTTGCTCGTCAACGGAGTGTTCGCGGGACTGACGTTCATGCCCGCCGCCTCACTGGTCGTTGGCGACGTCGAGCCCGGACACGCAGGGTCGGCCTCCGGCCTGCTGCAGACCACCCAGCAGCTTGGAGGGGCGATCGGACTCGCCGTAATCGTCTCGGTGTACGCCGCTGGAGCCGTGCCCGGCGCGTTCGTACCGGGCCTCCGCGCGGCGTTTCTCACCGCGGGCGTTCTGACCGTGGCTGCCTGCCTCACGACAGCCCTGCTCCTCAGGACAGACCGACAGCGCGTTCCCACGAGCGGGTGAGAGATGCATCGACGCCCACAGCCGGCTGCCGCAGCACTGTCGCGGCAGTCGGCCCGTTCAGCTCCCCGGCGGTTTGGATGGCACGCAACCGGAGCCCAACTCCTCGCGCACCAGGCGCTCCGGGAAGTGATCAACGGCGGGGAAGCACCGGAGAGCGGCCCGTGCCCGGCGACCGCCCGGTGACGGCAGGCGACACGAAGCGACCGCGCCGCCGACCCGGCCACGTCATCACCGACAAGGCCTACAGCTCCCGCGGCTTCCGCACCTACCTGCGCACACGCGGCATCGCCCACACCATCCCGGAGAAGACCGATCAGCAGCGTCATCGGCTGAACCGGGGTCGCCGAGGCGGCAGACCACCCGGGTTCAACCAGGAGACCTACCGCCACCGCAACATCATCGAGCGCTCCTTCAACCGACTCAAGGGCTCTCGCGGCACCGCCACCAGATACGACAAGACCGCCACCTCCTACGAAGCAACGGTCACACTCGCATCACGGGTCTGTGTAGCGAACGGTGGAACTCGGTCGGATTTCTTCAGCGGCGTCCGGCGGTGAGCCGGCCGTCGAAGGTGATGTCGAAAGCTTGGAGTGCGGCTTTCCACCGCATGGTCCAGCGTTTGCGTCCGGTGCCGGTCGGGTCCAGGCTCATGACGGCCAGGTAGACGCATTTGAGGGCGGCCTGGTCGGTAGGGAAGTGTCCCCGGGCCCGGACGGCCTTGCGGATCCGTGCGTTGATGCTCTCGATCGCGTTGGTGGTGCAGACGATCTTGCGGATCTCCACGTCGAACCGGAGGAAGGGCACGAACTCCGCCCAGGCCGCCTCCCAGAGCCGGACGATCGCCGGATACTTCCCGCCCCAGGCATCGGTGAACTCCACGAACCGCTCCAGCGCGGCGTCCTCGGTCGGGGCGGTGTAGACGGGCCTGAGCGCCTTCGCGATCTTCTCCCAGTCCTGGCGGGCCGCGTAACGGAAGCTGTTCCGCAGCAGGTGAACGACGCAGGTCTGGACGATCGTCGCAGGCCAGACGGTGATCACGGCGTCCGGGAGGCCGGTCAGGCCGTCGCAGACCAGCATCAGGACATCGGCCGCGCCGCGGTTCTTGATCTCGGTCAGGACCTGGAGCCAGTACTTCGCGGCCTCACCGCCGTCGCCGATCCACAGGCCCAGGATGTCCCGGTGCCCCTCAGCGGTGACCGCCACCGCCATGTGGACAGGCCGGTTGGCGACCTGCCCGTCCCTGGCCTTCACGTTCAGGCAGTCGATGAAGACGACCGGGTAGACGCTGTCCAGCGGACGGTTCTGCCATTCCGTCATGCCGGCCATCACGCTGTCGGTGATCGTGGAGATCGTGGACTTGGAGATCTCCGCGTCGTACACCTCGGCCAGATGCGCGGAGATCTCCCCATGCGTCAGCCCCTTCGCCGACAGCGACAGGACCATCTCGTCCACCCCGCCCAGACGCCGCTGCCGCTTCCTGACCAGCTGGGGCTCGAACGA
>NZ_JBEXLP010000063.1:0-43538 GCF_040610035.1 Streptomyces sp. NPDC004542 | reverse complement strand
GGCCGCCCGGCGGCGGCCCCTGGCGCGCGGGTTCGGCCGAGAAGGTGCCTGCCGATGCCCGGTCAGCCGTCGATGCGGTGCGTGGACCAGAACGACGTCAGGTCCGTGGTGGTGGCCGCCTGTGCGGCGGCCTTGAACTCGGCGGTGGTCGAGACGCCGTACCAGTGCGAAGTGGCGTAGTCCTTCAGCAGTTTCGCCATGGCGGTGTCGCCGAGGACGCGCCGCAGGTCGTGCAGGGCGCACTTGCCGTAGCCGTAGACGACCGTGGAGTACCGGGAGGAGTGGGCGTCCCAGTAGGCCATCGAATTGGTGATCTTCTCCGCCGACGAGGCCCAGGACACGCTGTTCCAGCAGTTGGTGCCGGTCTTGCCCTGCGCCAGGTCGGTGGCGTAGTCGGTGAACGACTCGTCCAGCCATGGGTTGTTGTACTCGTCGTCACCGACGATGCCGTACCACCACTGGTGAGCGGTCTCGTGGGTGAGCGCGGTGGTGCTGACCAGGTCCAGGACGAAGCCGGGGTACTCCATGCCGCCGAACCAGAAGTTGTTGTCGAGCACCGCGTCCAGCTCGCCGTACGGGTAGGCGCCGAACCGTGCCGCGTGGGCGTCCACGGCGGACTCCGCGGTGGTGAGCATCGACTGCGCGCTGGAGGAACTGATCCCGGAGACGGAGTAGACGTTCACCGGGACACCGCTCGACGAGGTGCCGGAGATCTTGGTGAAGGGCCCGGCGGCCCAGGCGAAGTCACGGACCCTGGTGGCGGTCGCGGTGGTGACGGTGCGTCCGCTGGAGCCTGGGGTGTCGACCGAGGTGCCCGTGGCGGGCACCAGCAGGGTGGTGGGGTGGTCGAGGGTCACCTTGAAGTCGGCCGCCAGCGAGTAGAACGACTCGCCGTTGTTCGTGTACGGGTCCAGGTGCCAGCCGGCCCCGTCCTTGACGGCGAGCACGGGCAGGGCGTTGCCGATGAAGCTGAAGGCCCCGTCGTGGCCGAAGCGGTCGGCGCCGCTGGGGACGGTGATGCCCAGGTCGAAGCCGATCGTGGCGGTCTGCCCCTGCGCGAGGGGCGTCGGCAGGCTGATCTGGAGGGCGGTGCAGGAGACGGAGAGGGCGCCCGCGGTGCCGCCGGTGACATGGGTGACGGTGATCGGCGGGGCGGAGCAGGTGCCGTGGTAGTTGTCCCACAGCCGCAGGTACACCTCGCTGAGCGCGGTGGCCGAGGCGTTGGTGAAGGTCGCGCTCTCGTGCCCGGTCCAGACGGTGCCGGCGGTGTCGCTGCTCAGACTGACGGTGTACGAGGGCGCGGCCGGGGTGCGGGTGGAGTCCGCGGGCGGGGCCGTGTCGCCGGAGGTGTCGAGGGCGACGTCGTCGACGACGAAGCTGGTCTGCAGGCTGGAGTCCTCGGTGCCGGTGAAGGCGACGCTCACGGTCTGGCCCGCGAACGCCGACACGTCGAAGGACTTCTGGACGTAGCCGGTGTTCTTGTCGAGGTTGGAGTACGTCGCCAGCGTGGTGCTGCCGATCTTCGCCGTCAGCTTGTCGTACGCGGTGGAGGAGGTGGTCTCGGCGGTGTCGACGTGCAGCCAGAAGGTGAGGGTGGCGCTGCCGCACCCGGTCGGGATCGTGACGCTCTGGGTGAGCGTGTCGGTGTGCGTACTGCCGACACCGTCCAGCCAGGCGAAGGAGGTTCCGCCGTGGGCACTTTCGCCGGTGCGGCTGGTGATCACACTCGTCGAGGACTGGCTCCACGGCGAAGTGCCGTTCTCGAAGCCGCCGTTGGACACCACCTGCGCCGGGGTGCAGGTGGCGGCCGCCCCGGCGGCGGCCCGCCCGGCGGTGGCCGGCGCGGCTGTCGCCGGGGTGCCCGGCAGCGTGACGGCCGCGGTGGCGGCGACGGCGAGCGCGCCCGCGGCCAAGGCCTGGCGGACGGTTCTGCGGGGGGTCGGTCTCACGCGGAACTCCTTTGCGGCGGCCGGGATTCCGGCCTGCTCGGCGGCCGTCCGGCCGGCTGGGGTGCGCCGGGACGGCCGTGCGCTGCGTGTGTCGTTCGAAGCGTGACAGATTTGATGAGGACATGCCAGATGGCGCGGAGGGCGGCGGGCGGCACCAAACTGCGGGAGGTCGCGCAGCACGTGGTGCGGTCGGCCCATGAGGGCCGGCTGCCCGAGGACATCGACCACGCACTGCGCACCGTGCTCACCGCGGCGCGCCGGACCCGGGAGGATCAGCCGCCGCGGCGGGACGACCCCGACGCCCGGTACTGCGCCGGAGCCTGCTGAGACCGAGGAGACACGCACCCGGCGACGGCCGCCGGTGCTCGCCTCACCGGGCGGCGGCCGCCACCGCGGCGGGGTCCTCGCCGGTCAGTTCCACGACGCGGTTCAGGGGAACCCCGGCCGCCAGGGCCCGCCCCAGCAGGGCGTCCCGGCCGTCGGTGCAGTCACGGTAGGCCAGGAGCTCCTTCTCGACGCGGGCCACGGCCTCCGGGCCGGTGTGCTGCCGCAGCCGGCTCAGCTCCTCGTCCCCGAGCGGGACCGGCAGCCGCTCCGCGTCCTCGGGGATGGCCGCCGTTTCCTCGGGCGGCACCATCCGCAGCCGCGGGGACGTCGCCGTCACGCCCTGCGCGTCCAGCCACGCCCGCACCGCCGGAGTCTCCATGCAGGCCGGCTCACCGACGGCCGCGGGCGGTGCACCGAGCGGCGTGGCCGGTTCGGTGAGCAGGAACAGGTAGGCGTCGTCGGTCATCTCGAGCCTCCTCCGGGGTATGTGAACGACTGATCACTGCTTCCGATACCCCGTCGCGGCCGGATCACCGCACGCGGCGTATCTCGCCGCGGACACGGTAGAAGCCGCCGGCCGCCGCGTGGACGGCGTCGACCACGTAGCGCGCTCCCGGCTCCCGGATCTCGCGCGGGAACTGTACGTTCCAGCCCGGTTCGAAGCCCTCGGAGACGACGTGGACCCGCATCCGGCCGGCCTGCTGGACGCACTCGACGACCACTCCGCCGGCGGGCGGAGTGCTGACGGTCGCCAGGGCGGAAACGGAGGTCGCGGGGTCGTAGGTGGGCAGGGCGGCGGCCGACTTGACGTCGACGGCCACGGGCACCGAACCCTGCTGGGCGGCGGCGATGGCCGCCTCCGACGTGTCGACGCACACCAGCGCCCCGTCGGTGGTCACCAGGTACAGCCGCTCGTCGAAGTACTGCATGGACAGCGCCGAGCCGTTGCCCGTGCGCAGCTTCCACAGCCGGGTGCCCGAGGCGTCGAAGCAGTAGACGGAGGAGGCGTTGTCACCGGCGAAGACGTACCGGCCTTGTGGAGCCGTGGCGCACGAGTACACGACGTTGTCGCACGCGTAGACGCCCTCGACCCGCCCGCTCGCCTTCGACAGCCGCTGCACCACGTGGCGGTCCGTGCCCGCGTACACCGCCGTCGCCTCCTGCCACCCGAACAGCACGCCGCCGCGCGTGTCGGTGTGCCACAACTGACCGCTCCCGTCCGGCGCGTAGGCCGTCACACCGCCGCCGTGCCCGTGGTAGACCGCCCGGTCGTCGGCCCGCACCATCCAGCCCGACCGGCCGGACGACCGCCTGGACCACTGGTGCTCGTCCTCGTGGTCGATGACGGTGAGACCGCCCGACTCGTCGGAGACGTCGAGGACGCCCTCGTGGATGTCCAGCCAGAAGATGTCGACGTTCGCCGCTATCTCGTACGCCGCGAAGGGCAGCTTCGACGACAGGTCGTACACCCTGCCGTCGTCACACCCCGCGTAGATCCAGAAGTCGTCCGCCACCAGGCACTTGACGCCGTCGGGCAGCCGGTAACGGGCCAGCACCTCGCCGTCGTGGCCCAGCGTGTGGACGTCGCCCGCCTGATTGCCCACCCACACGCGCTCCTCGTCGACATGGATGCCGAACGCGGCGGAACCGGTGCGAAAGCGCCACAGCACCGGCGCCGTGGCACGCGCCGTGGACGGTGCGGAACCGACCTGGCGCCGGGTCACGGGGCGCGGTGCCCGGCCCCCGGGAACGGCCGTCGCGTAGCCCTTGCGCACCTTCTGGTCGATCTTCTTCTCCGCGGCCGTCCGCGCCTTGGCCGGTGTCGCGAACGACGACGTCTGCGCCTGGCCCGGCGTGCCGATGCGGCCGTAGCGCACCGTGACGGCGGTCCCGTCGACCGTCACTTCGTAGAACTTGTGCGCCCCGCCACCGTCCTCGGACAGCTCCAGATACGTCGTCTCCACCACGACAGGCCCCTCCCGTACGCATACGTCCCCACCAGCGGACCGGCGATATCCGGCCGTCCGCTCTCGATGACGGGACCATACGGGAGGGCACTGACAACCGGTCCGTGCGGCGGGGACGGGGGACCGGGTGCTCAGTGGTCGGCGAGGCGGCTCAGCAGGGTGGTGACCTCCTGGCGTACGACGTCCCGGGCTGCGGCGGGCAGCGCCCCGACGTCCGTGTGCCGCAGGGCGTCGAGGGCCTGCCCCGCACCGGTCCCGCACGGAACGCTCTCGCTGAGCACCTCGTGACCGTCACGGACGGCGACCCGGAGGCGGCGGGCCCCGTCGCCGGCGCCGTGCACGGCGCCGGCGACCACCAGCGGCGGCTGCCCGCCCGCGTCGCCGGACAGCTTGCGGTACCCGCTGACCAGCGGTTCGCGCCAGTGCAGGCTGAGCAGCAGGGGGCGCTTGGCCAGCACCTCGGCGAGGTCGGTCTCGTAGCGGCCGTGCGGCTCGAGCACCGTGCACCGGGCGTCCAGCACCAGCGCCGGGGGCAGCAGGCAGCGCAGCGTGCTGCCGACGAGGTTGCCGCCGACCGTGGCCGTGCGGCGTACGGCTCCCGTCCCCACCGAGCCGGCCGCGCGGCGCAGCACCTCCGGCACCGGGCCGGCCGCCACTTGGTTCAGGACCGCGGCCGCGCCCAGTGTCTCCCGTCCGACCACGTTGGCCTCCGGGAGGCCGCGCAGGGACAGCGCCAGCTCCGGAAAGCCGTCCCGCTGCCAGGTGGCCCACACCAGGGTCGCGCCGCCGATCGGCACCGCCCCTTCGGCCAGGCACTCCTGCGCTTCGGACACGGACGTGGGCAGTCGCAGGAGCACGGCGCCGACCTGCCTTCCTGGAGAGGGGCGACGGACCGGGGCATCCCGGCCGTCCGGCCGCTGACGTGGCGCATTCTCCCCAGGTACGCGGGGGCGCGTACAGGGCTCACCCCGGTATCCGGTGCGCCCCTCGTGACGAGGCCGGACCGGACGGGGCGAGGCATGGTGGAGGTGTGATCGTGCTCGCCGTGCTCTTCGCCGTCCTGGGTGCCGCCAGCAACGCCGTGGGTACGGCCTTCCAGCGCAAGGCCGCCTCCACGGTGTCCCGGGGCGGTGGTCTCCGTCTCCTGGCGGCCCTCGTACGGCGCCCCGCGTGGATGATCGGCATCGCCGGTGTCGCGGGCGCCGCGGTGTGCCAGGCTTTGGCCCTGGTGAACGGGCCCATGGCGCTGGTCCAGCCGCTGTTCATCCTGGAGCTGCCGTTCGCCCTGCTGATCGTCGCTCCGCTGCTGCACCGCCGGCTGCCGGGCGCCGCCTGGCGGGCGGTCGCGACAGTGGTCGCGGGGCTCGCGCTGGTCCTGGCCGCGGCGGATCCCTCGGGCACCAGGAACCAGGCGGCCATGGAGCGGTGGGTACCGGTGCTGGTGCTGTGTCCGGCGGTGATGGCCGCGGCCGTCGTCCTCGCCCGCCCCGCACGCTCCCCCCTGTTCCGGGCGGCCGCGCTGGCCTCGGCCGCCGCGATCGGCAACGCCCTGACCGCGGCCCTGATGAAGTCGGCCACGGACCGGCTCGCCGACGACGGTCTTCCCGCCTTCCTGACCACCTGGCAGACGTACGGCTTCGCGCTCGTCGGCATCGGCGCGGTCCTGCTGCTGGAGAACTCCCTGCAGGCCGGTCCGCTGGTCGCCTCGCAACCCGCGCTGACCATCGGTGACGCGACGGTGAGCCTCGCGCTGGGCGTGACGCTGTTCGACGAGGAGATCCGGACGGGCTGGTGGCTGCTGCCCGAGCTGGCCGGGGCCCTGCTCATCCTGTGGGGCGTCCTCCGCCTGACCCGCGTGGTGCCCCGGCTCGCCGATCTCGTCCACTGAGCGAGCCCGGGGCGCACACATGGGGCGTCCGGGCCGGTCGGCGGGGACCGGCCCGGACGCCCTCACGGGACTACGGCCCGATCAGACGAGGTCGAACCGGTCGAGGTCCATGACCTTGGCCCACGCGGCGACGAAGTCGCGCACGAACTTCTCCTTCGCGTCGTCGCTCGCGTAGACCTCGGCGAGCGCCCGCAGCTCGGAGTTCGAGCCGAAGACCAGGTCGGCACGGCTGCCGGCCCACTTGACCTCGCCCGTGGCGGCGTCGCGGCCCTCGAACGCGGTCTGGTCCTCCGAGGTCGCCGACCAGGTGGTGCCCAGGTCGAGCAGGTTGACGAAGAAGTCGTTCGTCAGCGCGCCGGGCGTCCTGGTGAGGACACCGAGCTGCGAACCCTGGTGGTTCGCGCCCAGGACGCGCAGGCCGCCGACGAGGACCGTCATCTCGGGGGCGGTCAGGGTGAGCAGGTTGGCCCTGTCGAGCAGCAGGAACTCGGCCGGCAGCCGGTTGCCCTTGCCCAGGTAGTTGCGGAAGCCGTCCGCGGTCGGCTCCAGCGCCTCGAACGACTCCACGTCCGTGTGCTCCTCGGCCGCGTCGACACGGCCCGGCGTGAAGGGCACCTCGACCGCGAAGCCGCCCTCCTTGGCGGCCCGCTCCACGGCGGCGGCACCGCCGAGGACGATCAGGTCGGCCAGGGAGACCTTCTTGGCGCCGGAGGAGGCGTTGAACTCCCGCTGTACGTTCTCGAGGGTGCGCAGCACCAGCGCGAGCTGGTCGGGGTCGTTGACCTCCCAGCCGCGCTGCGGCTCCAGGCGGATGCGCGCGCCGTTGGCACCGCCGCGCTTGTCACTGCCGCGGAAGGTGGACGCGGACGCCCACGCGGTGCTGACCAGCTGGGACACGGTGAGACCCGAGTCGAGCAGCTTGGCCTTGAGGGCCGCGATGTCGGCGTCGTCGATCAGCCCGCCCTCGCGCTCCGGCAGCGGGTCCTGCCACAGCAGGGTCTCCTCGGGGACCTCCGGGCCGAGGTACAGCGACTTCGGGCCCATGTCGCGGTGGGTCAGCTTGTACCAGGCGCGGGCGAAGGCGTCCGCGAACTCCTCGGGGTTCTCGTAGAAGCGGCGGGAGATCGGCTCGTAGATCGGGTCGAAGCGCAGCGACAGGTCGGTGGTGAGCATCCGCGGACGGTGCTTCTTCTCCGGGTCGAAGGCGTCCGGCACGATCTCCGGGGCGTCCTTGGCGATCCACTGGTGCGCGCCGGCCGGGCTCCGGTCGAGCTCGTACTCGTACTCGAAGAGGTTCTTGAAGAACCCGTTGCTCCACTGGGTCGGGGTCGCGGTCCAGATGACCTCCAGGCCACTGGTGATGGCGTCCTTGCCCACCCCCGTGCCGTAGGTGCTCTTCCAGCCCAGGCCCTGCTCGGCCATCGTGGCGGCCTCCGGGTCGGCGCCCACGTGGTCGGCGGGGCCGGCGCCGTGGGTCTTGCCGAAGGTGTGGCCACCGGCGATCAGCGCGACGGTCTCCTCGTCGTTCATCGCCATCCGGCGGAACGTCTCACGGATGTCGCGGGCCGCCGCGATCGGGTCCGGGTTGCCGTTCGGACCCTCGGGGTTGACGTAGATCAGACCCATCTGGACCGCGCCGAGCGGGTTCTCCAGCTCGCGGTCGCCGGTGTAGCGCTTGTCGTCGAGCCAGGTGGTCTCGGGGCCCCAGTAGACGTCCTCCTCGGCCTCCCAGACGTCCGCACGGCCGCCACCGAAGCCGAAGGTCGAAAAGCCCATCTGCTCCAGCGCGACGTTGCCGGTGAGGACCAGCAGGTCCGCCCAGGAGATGCTCTGGCCGTACTTCTTCTTCACCGGCCACAGCAGACGGCGGGCCTTGTCCAGGTTGCCGTTGTCCGGCCAGCTGTTGAGCGGGGCGAAGCGCTGCTGCCCGGCGCCGGCGCCGCCGCGGCCGTCGCTGATGCGGTAGGTGCCCGCGCTGTGCCACGCCATACGGATCATCAGCGGGCCGTAGTGGCCGAAGTCGGCCGGCCACCAGTCCTGCGAGGTGGTCAGAACCTCAGCGATGTCCTGTTTCACGGCCGCCAGGTCGAGGGCCTTGAAGGCCTCGGCGTAGTCGAAGTCCCCACCGAGGGGGTTGGCCTCGACGGGGTTCTTCGCGAGGATCTTCAGATTGAGCCGCTCCGGCCACCACTGGCGGTTGCCGCCGCCCTGAGTCGGGTGGAGGGCACGCCCGTGCGCGACGGGGCAGCCACCGGCCTCCTCCGGCTTGGGATCCGTGACGATCGCGTCGTGGTTCTCGGTCATGGGAGTGTCCTTCCGAACGGGGTGGATCGCAATGCTCAGGAACTACGGGCGGGGGGAACAGCCGGGGCACAGGCCCCAGTAGGTGACCTCGGCCTCGTCGATCGAGAAGCCGTGGTCGTCGGAGGCGGCCAGGCAGGGGGCGTCGCCGACCGCGCAGTCGACGTCGGCGACGGCACCGCACGACCGGCACACGACGTGGTGGTGGTTGTCCCCGACACGTCCCTCGAACCGGGCCGGGCTGCCGGCCGGCTCGATCCGGCGAATGAGACGCGCCGCCGTGAGCGCGTGGAGCGCCTCATAGACGGCTTGCAGGGAAATATGGCCCACGCGGTCGCGGACCCCGGACGCGATCGCCTCGACGTCGAGGTGGTCGCCGGCCCGGACGGTCTCGAGGAGCGCGACGCGGGCGGCCGTCACGCGGAGGCCGGCGCCGCGCAGCTCCTCGGCGGGCGTCGGAGTCCGGGGTGCGGTCATGACGCTCAACCTACCGCGACAAACACGAGCTGTGTAGTAAAACGAACCATTCAAGTTTGAGACGTCTCGTGCTCCGGGTGACGGCGGGGCTCAGGGGGGTGGACCCCGCCCGTTCCGGGGCGGGGTCCGGGCGGTGCCGGGCGGCCGGGCCCCCGGCGAAGGCGCGCGGGAGGTTCTCCGTCGTGCGGGTCACGAAGGTGCGGGTCCGGGCGCCCATGCCGTGGTCGCGGCCCCGTTCACCGGTGCCGGCCACCAGGGCCTCCACCCAGCGGGAGGTGACCGCCGTCGCCCGTGCGGGCCGACGGCGGGCGCGGGTGTGCTCGCAGGCCGCCGCGCCCAGGCCGGCGCCCGGGCACAGGCACAGGAAGCGGCGCCGGGACACATCGGATCCGCCGGGACGCACCGGGTGCCGAGCCGAAGCCACACCGCCTCCTCGCCCCCTCCGGTCCACCGCTCCGGCGTCGAGGCGCCCCCGCGACCGGTCTGGGCCGCCCGTCACCCGGCGGACATGCCCTCCCGCATCGCCTTCGCGGTGCCGGCCGCGTCGTACCCCTCGGGCACCCCCTGGACCAGGATGATGTCGCCCTCGATGTGCCGGTGGCGCAGTGGCGCGATCTCCTGGTACGCGGGCGAGTCCCACCAGGCCCGTGCCTCGGCGATGCCGGGGAAGCCGATCACCACGGCGTGCCCCGGCCAGCTGCCCTCCTTCACCTCGTGCTGGGCGGCGTGCACCAGGAAGCGGCCGCCGTACGGCTCGAAGGTGGCGGTGATGCGCTCGATGTACTCGGCGATCTCCGGGTGCGGCGCGGCGTCCCGGAGGTGGCCGATGACGTAGGCGCTCATGGTGTCCTTCCCCTTCGGTCGGGCGTTCGGATTCCGTACGCCGCCGATCTTGGCACGCGGACGTCGGAGGGCGCGATGACCCGGCAGGTAAGCGGCGGAGCGCTCCACCGGTCCTCCACCGCCCTCACGGCGTCGCGTGACCCGGATCACATGGCCGAAGTGCATCGCACAGCGGGGGCCAACGTCTTTCACAAGGCGTAGGGGGATGACCGAAGCGGGGGAAGGTGCGGATGGAGCAGAGCCGGGCCGACGGGTTCGACGGGTTCGTGGCAGCCCGTTGGTCGGCGTTGTTCCACCTCGCGCGGCTCCTCGTGGGAGGCGACCGGCACCGGGCCGAGGACCTGCTCCAGGAGGCGCTGGTCGGACTCTGGTTCGTCTGGCCCAGGATCGCGGACGAGGCGCCGGAGGCGTACGTACGCAGGACCCTGGCCCGCGCGGCGGCCCGCTCGGCTCGGCGGCGCTGGTGGGGAGAGCGCCCGGTCGAGCAGCTGCCGGACCGGGCGGAGGCGGGTGACGTGTCCGCCTCCGTCGCGGAGCGCTCGCGGCTGGAGGCCGCCCTCGCCCAACTGCCGCCCAGGCAGCGGGCCGCGGTGGTGCTGCGCTACTACCAGGACCTGTCGGAGAAACAGGTCGCGGAGGTGCTGGGGTGCCCGGTCGGCACCGCTCGGTCCCATGCGTCACGCGGCGTGGCACGGCTGCGCCGGATCCTGGCCGACGTCATCGAGCCGGTGGGGTGAAGGGGAGCTGATGGATCACTTCGAGCGGGAGCTCGCGCGCATGATGCGCGACACCCAGGAACACACCCCCTTCGAGGCCGAACAGCAGGTGCGCCTGCGGTGCAGGGTGCGCACCCGTCGGCGCACCCGCCTGGCACAGCGGGCCGTCGGCTCCGTCCTGGCCGTCGCCGGACTCGGCGTCGGCCTGTTCCTGCTGCCCCACGACCGTGTCGAGAACAGGCCGCAGGCTCCGCTGCCGAGGCCCGCGCTCAGCCCCGCGTCCGCCGGTCCGGCCTCCCCGGGCCCGGCACCGTCGCCGACGCCGGAGAACTCCCCCGTCGGGACCGTCACCGCGTCCCCGCCCGGGACCGCCGAGGAGACCTCCGCCCCGCCCGAGACGCCGCCCACCACCCGGAGTCCGGGCACGAAGTCCCCGCCCCCGACCGCGCCCTCCACGTCGCCGCCCTCTGCGTCGTGGACGCCGAGCCCGTCGGCCACGCCCTCGCGCACCGCATCGACCGTCGGACCGTCGGCGTCGACGGTCTCGGCGGACCCGGGGCAGTAGCAGCCCGCCAAGGACCTGCGACCGCCCATCCGTGACCCTGACCGCAGCACACCGTGACCGTGACCGCAGCACTGCCGCCTCACCTCGCACACCCTGCGGCAGGCCCGAACCTGGATACGTCTTGACAAACATAGGCCCGACAGCCATGACGGACCCTCTCGCCCCCGGCCGGCTGCCACTGCGCACCCCGGTGCCGGCGCACCAGCGGGAACCCGTCCTGGACGTGGTGGTCCCGGTGTTCAACGAGGAACGGGACCTGGAACCGAGCGTACGGCGCGTGCACGCGCACCTGCGCGAGACCTTCCCGTACCCGTTCCGGATCACCGTCGCGGACAACGCCAGCACCGACGAGACCCCCAGGATCGCGGCCAGGCTGGCCGGGGAACTGCCCGAGGTCCAGTGGCTGCGACTGGCCGAGAAGGGCCGGGGCCGGGCCCTGCGGACCGCGTGGTCGGCCTCGCCGGCGCCGGTGCTCGCCTACCTGGACGTGGACCTGTCGACCGATCTGACCGCACTGTTCCCCCTGGTGGCCCCGCTGATCTCCGGGCACTCCGACATCGCCATCGGCACGCGCCTGGCACGCGGTTCACGGGTGGTCCGCGGCCCCCAGCGGGAGGTCATCTCCCGCTGCTACAACGCCCTGTTGCGTTCCACGCTCGCCGTCGGGTTCTCCGACGCGCAATGCGGGTTCAAGGCCGTGCGGCGCGATGTCGCCGAGCGGCTGCTGCCCCTGGTGAAGGACTCGGGCTGGTTCTTCGACACCGAACTGCTGGTGATCGCCGAGCGGGCGGGACTGCGCATCCACGAGGTGCCGGTCGACTGGGTGGACGACCCCGACAGCCGGGTCGACATCCTGTCCACGGCCCTGGCCGATCTGCGCGGTGTCGCCAGGATCGGCCGGGCGCTGGCCCGGGGCGCGCTTCCGATGGCCGGACTGCGCCGGAGCGCCGACGGCGACCCGCCGGGCGGCCCCGGGCTGGCCGGCCAACTGCTGCGGTTCGCCGCGGTGGGAGCCGTGAGCACCCTCGGATACGTGCTCCTGTACGCCCTCGCGCGGCCTGCGGCGGGGCCACAGGCCGCCAACGCGCTGGCCCTGCTGATCTGTGCGGTCGCCAACACGGCCGCCAACCGGCGGCTCACCTTCGGGCTGCGCGGCCGCGGCGGTGCGATGCGCCACCAGGCCAAGGGCCTCCTGGTGTTCGCGATCGGCCTGGCGCTCACCAGCGGCGCGCTGGCCGCGCTCCACCGGGTGGCCCCCGATGCCGGGCGCCGTACGGAGCTGGCCGTGCTCGTCGCCGCCAACCTGGCGGCGACCCTCCTGCGGTTCCTGCTCCTGCGGGCCTGGGTGTTCCCCGCCCGTCGCCGCGGTACGGGAGGCACGGCCGCATGACCGACACGATCACCCCGGCCACCGGAGCGGGCACCGAGGTGCCCGGGACGCCGGCCCGCACCGGCGAACCCGACCGCGACCAGGGCTCACGGCTGCGCCGCACGGTCCGTCACCACGGTCCCGTGCTCGCGCTCTACGGCGTGCTGAAGCTCATCGGCTTCCTGGTCTTCATGTATCTGCTGGACTCCTCCGGGGACTTCCGGAAGAAGAACCCGCGCTTCGGCGGCGGCGCCCACGCCTGGGACGTCCTGGCCAGCTGGGACGGCTGGTGGTACCAGCAGATCGCCACCCACGGCTACCACCCCGCGCTGGTCCCCGTGCCCGGTGCGACCGGACTGATCACCCTCGAGGGCAACTCGGCCGCGTTCTTCCCCCTCTACCCCGCCACGATGCGGCTGGTCTCCGAGTGCACGGGCCTCGGCCTGTACGGCGCCGGCATGGTGGTCTCCGTCGTCGCCTCGTTCGTGGCCGCCCTCGGCGTCTACGCGGTCGCCGCCCGCTTCGGCGGCAGAGGGGCCGGGCTGGCCGCGGCCGGACTGTGGGCGGTGTGGCCGGGCTCCGGCCTGGAGTGGTCGGGCTACTCTGAGTCCCTCTACGTCGCGCTCGCCGTCTGGGCCTGCCACGCCGTGATGCGCCGCCGGTGGCTCACCGCGGGCATCCTCACCTTCCTGGCCGGCCTCAACCGCCCCACCGCCGCCGCGCTCGTCGCGGGCCTCGCCGTGGCCGCGCTGCTCGCCCTCAGGCGGCGCGAGGACGGTGTCGCACGCCCGCTGGCCGCGATCCTGACCGCCCCGCTCGGGCTCGCCGGCTACCTGCTGTGGGTCGGCCACCGGATGGGCGACCACGGCGGTTACTTCGCCCTCCAGAAGGGTGCCTGGGCCCACACCTTCGACTACGGGAAGCAGACCCTCGACGTCCTCACCTCGATCGCGGTGGGCCGCTTCGACTACCTCTTCGCGTTCCCCTTCGAGGACACCATCGGGGTGGGTGTCGTCCTGCTGGGCCTGGTCCTGATCCCGCTGCTGATCCAGCTGCGCCCTCCGGCCGTCCTGACCGTCTACACGCTCCTCACCTTCGCCCTGGTGCTGGGGAGCCAGCAGATCTTCGGCAACGTCTCCCGCTACCTGCTCCCCGCCTTCCCGCTGTTCATCCCCGTCGCCCTCGCACTGCGCCGGCTGCGGCTGCCCCTGCTGTGCACGGTGCTCGGCATCGCCGCGGTGGCCTCGGGCTCGTACGCGGGGTACGTGCTCTTCGAAGCGGGGGTCCCCTGACCGGCTCCGCCGGCCGGGGCGCCTGATTCTTCCTCCGATTCTTCCTGGTCCGCCCGGCGCCGCGGTGATGGGATCGTCCCGTGTCCCAGACGCTGTCCACGGCGCCGCTGGCCGCCTCCGAGCGGGAGGAGTGCTGGCACGACGTCGTCTCCCGCACCTTCGTGCCGCTCGATGTCACCCTGCTCGAGAAGGAGCCGTCGCCCGGCACGATCGTCAGCGAGCGGCTCGGAGAGCTGCGGATCGTCCAGGTGCGGGCGGGTCCCCAGGCGGTGACGCGGAGCAGGCGGCTCATCGCCCGGGACGACCACGAGTACCTCACCCTCAGCATTCAGCAGCGGGGCACGGCGGTGACGGAACAGGACGGACGGCGAGCCCGGCTCCACCCGGGTGACTTCGCCCTCTCCGACACCTCCCGCCCGTTCCGGAAGTTACTCGAGGGCGAGTTCGCCTTCACCGCCTTCCACTTCCCCCGGCGGGAGTTGCACGTCGGTGACGAGGACCTGCGCGCGGTGACGGCGACCGCCTTCAACGGTGACAGGGGGAGCGCCGCACTGGTCGCCACCTACTTCATGGGCATGGCGCGCGGGGCGGCGGGCTTCGACGACGCGGTGCGCCGGCGCGTCGCCGTCACCGCGCTGGACCTGCTGGCCGTGCTGATCGAGGAGCACCGCGGGCGTGGCGGCTCACGGGCCCCGGAGACCGCCGAGGAGGGCCTGGCGCGGGTGAAGGACCACATCATGCGCCACCTGGCCGACCCCGGTCTGTCGCCCGCCACGATCGCCGCGGCGACCTTCATGTCGGTCCGCCGCCTGCACAAACTGTTCGAGTTGGAGGGGGCCACGGTGGCCGGCTGGATCCGGACGCAGCGTCTGGAACGCTGCCGCCGCGACCTGCTGAGGCCCACGGCCCTGGAGATCGGGGTGGCGGGCATCGCCCGGCGCTGGGGTTTCGTCAGCCCCAGCCACTTCAGCCGGGCGTTCCGCGCGGCGTACGGGATGAGCCCTCGTGAGTGGCAGGGGAGCCCCGACACGCGCGGGTCTCTTCCCGCAGATCACCCGGGACTCCGTCTTCCCTCGCGAGCACGGCGCGGTGGCCCCTTCCCTGCTGCCCCTTCCGCGGTACCCGGGCGGCCAAGCCCGTGAGGGCCATGGGCGGCGGGGACGGGGTGTCCGGCGGCGCAGCGTCTGTATGACCGGGTTCGTTACCCCCGGGAGCCCCCGGCACCGGGTCCGCGCCCGCGGCCCTCGACGTGCGCCGCGTCACCGGTCCGCGCCTGTACGGACGACCTCCCGCTCACCCCCTCCTGACGCACGGGCTCGCGGGGGGCGGTCCGGTCACCTCCACGTGGGCGGGGCGCAGCAACTGGTCGCCGAGGCGGTAGCCGGGGCGGAGCACCGCCGTGCACACCAGCCGGTCGACGTCCTCGCGGACGTGGTGGGCCAGGGCCTCGTGGCGGGCGGGATCGAACGTGTCGCCCGCCTCCCCGAAGGCCACCAGCCCCAGGGCGCCGGCCTGGCTCTCCAGCGTGTCGGCGATGTCCTTCAGCCCCGGGGTCAGCGGCTCGTGCGCACACGCGCGGTCGACGGCGTCCAGCACCGGCAGCAGACCGGTGAGCACGTTGGCGGCCGCGATCTGCCGCACGGCCAGACGGTCCCGGCGCACCCGCTTGCGGTAGTTGTCGTACTCGGCCTTGACCCGCTGCAGATCGGCGGTGCGCTCCTGGAGCAGGCGCTCGAGTTCCGCCGTGCTCCGCGGCCGGCTCTGGGTCATCTCAGCCCGCCTCGTCGTCCTTCTCGCCCTGGTTCGCCGACGGTCCCGGTGTCCACCCCGTCTTCGTCCGCGGCGCCTCCCCGCTCGGCGCAGGGGTGCGCTGCCCTCATTCTTCCGCCGCACCGGCGCCCGCTGCGAGCCGGGACGTCCGGCCGGGTTCCGTCCGGGCGCCCCGGCCCGGCCCGGACGCGCCGTCGAGTTCGTCGACTTCGTCGACCAGACGGCGCAGGAGCGGCGCGTACCGGGGGTGGGCGAGGGCGAAGGCCATCTGGGCGACCAGGTAGTCGGCGGGGTTGCCGGTGTCGTACCAGCGGCCCTGGATGACCTGCCCGTACACCGCCCGGGTGGCGGCGTAGGCGTTGATGGCGTCGGTCAGGTAGACCTCGCCGGTCCGGTGCTCGTACCAGCGGCGGGTCTGCTCACGCAGTTCGTCGATGATGCCGGGGGTGACGACGTAGCCGCCGATGGCCGCGTACGAGGAGGGCGCGGCCGCGGGCTCCGGCTTCTCGACCAGGCCCGTGATGCGCAGCGTGCCGCCCCCGAGGTCCTCCTTGACGAGGGGCACGCCGTACCGCTGGGAGTCGCCCGGGTCCATCGGCATCAGGGCCAGCACCGGGCAGCCGGTCTGCTCGTGGGCGCGGATCAGCTGCTGGGCCCGGGGCACCTCGGCCACGAACACGTCGTCCGGCCAGAGCACCAGCACGGGTTCGTCGCCGATGTTGCGGGCGGCGTTCAGCACCGGGGTGCCGTTGCCGTACGGGCCGTGCTGGTCGAGGTAGGTGATGTGGCCCTTGTGGGCCAGCTCGGCGACCTCCTCCACGGCGTCGGCGTAGGCCGTCTTGCCGTCGGCCCGCAGTTGGGCGACGAGTGCGGGGTTGGGCCGGAAGTGGTCCTGGATCAGCGACTTGCCACCGGAGACCACGATGGTGATGTCGGTGATGCCGGAGTCCACGAGTTCGCGCACCGTGTGCTCGATGACCGGCTTGTCGCCGACCGGCAGCATCTCCTTCGGGGTGGCCTTGGTCAGGGGCAGCAGCCGGGAGCCGAGGCCGGCGGCGGGGATCACGGCCCTGCGGATCGTCGGGGGCATCGGATCTTCCTCGGTCGGACGGCCACCGTGCCGGGCGGCACGGCTCACCCCGACGCTACCAACGCACGTTCCCGCACCCCGGGCGGCGCCGGTGGCCGGCGCCGTCGCCCCCGGGCCACGCCCGGCCGGGCCCGCTCAGGACTGGTGGGGCTGCTGCTGCGGCTGCCCGTACGGCTGACCGGCGTGGGCGCCCGCGGCCTGCGCCTGCAACTGCTCCGCCTGTTCCTTGGCCAGTCGCTGCTCGGCGCCGCAGAAGGTGCACTGGGTGGTGTACTTCGTCGCGATCGGGAACAGCGGCACGAAGAACAGCGTGAACTTCGTGACACGCTTGCGGAGGGTGTGCGCGGCGGGATTGCCGCAACGGCCGCACACCAGCGTGAGTATCGCGAGCTGGTACAGGTATCCCCTGGTGCCGAAGATGATCACGTCGTTGGTCCTTCCCGGGTCGGTGCTGTCCGTACAGTACCGGCGGGCGTCGCGGTGCGGTCAGGGGTGGCGGGAATCGGGGGAGCGCGGGGGAGCCCCGACGATCAGTTTCCCAGTGCCTGACGCAGGTCCGGGTAGCAGGGGATGAGCCGGTCGATCCCGACCAGCCGCATGATGCGCACGACGGATTCCCGGGGACCGGCCAGACGCAGCCAGCCGTCGGCGTCCACGGTGGCGTGATGGGCGTTGATCAGGGCGTTGATGCCGCTGGAGTCCATGAAGGTCACACCGCTGAGGTCGATGACGGTACGCGGGCGCGCGGCGTCGTCCGGCGGCAGCAGGGCACGGCCGAGGCGGTCGCGGACGGTGTGGTCGATCTCCCCGCTGAGGGTGACCACACGGATGCCGTCGACGGTGGAGTGACCGATCGCCGGCCGGCCGGAGTGCGCTGCGTCGTGGGTGTCTGTCACCGTCTCCTCACCAACCTGCTCGCTGACATCGACTCGGTCCGTACGTGCGTCGGTAGCCTGCCCCGATGCCACGCGGCCATACCTGCCTGTGGCCTGCCTGCGTCGCGTGAGGCATATGACGCGGTCCGCCGGGTAGACGCACGCGCGTGAACGGGGGAACAGCTATGGAACCACTGGAGTCGGCCCCTGGCGGTGAAGGCGTGCGAGACGCCGACCTGCAGGAGATCATCGCCCTTGGCGAAGACGGCAGCTGCATCGCGGAGGCCCGCCACCGGGCGGCCGGCTTCCTCGCCCGGGTCCGGACCGAGTACGGGCTGCCGGTGTCCGACCGCGCCGTGGACCTGACCCAGCTGGTGGTCAGCGAGCTGGTGACCAACGCCCGCAAGTACGCTCCCGGCCCGCTGCTGATGGAGCTGCGCATCGCCGGTGACCTGGTGGAGGTGCAGGTGTGGGACAGCGACCCGGTCCTGCCGGTGGCGCGGGCCGCCGACCCGGGCCGGGTGGGCCAGCACGGGCTGGAGATCGTCATGGCCGTCGCCCAGGGCTTCGAGGTGCAGCGGGAGCCGGTCGGCAAGCGCGTCACCGCCCGCATCGCCCTGTCCGACGAGCCCGGTCGGTGATCCGGTCGAGGATCCCGGCCGGCAGCCGGACGCGTGGGGGCGACGCCCCGGGCCTCCTGCCGGTCGCCGCCGCCCGGCAGGTGTGCCGCCGCGCGGTCGGGCCCGGCCGGGTGCCTCCTGCGAGCGTCGTGACAGGGAGTCGATGACCACCGCGGCGAACAGGACCCCGCCCGTGATCACGAGCTGGACGGCGGTGGGGGTGCCGGTGAGCGCCATGCCCGACGCGATCGACTGGATGACCAGGATGCCCAGCACCGCGGACCAGGTCGTTCCGCGGCCGCGTCCGGTCGTCGTCGGTGGTCATGGCCCAACGGTGCCACATGGTGCGGCGGCCAGGCTCGGCCGGCCGGAACAGCCCGTGTGCGCCGACGAGTTGGGGGCATCCGGGACGGGACCGCACGCACCGCCTCGCGTTGCGGCGACTTCCTCCCGGCGAAGGGACGCATCTCATGCTGGCCATCATCTCGGCGGTTCTGTTCTTCATCTCCTTCCTGATCAACGCGGCCGACATATCCACCAACGACACCTTCACCTCGACCAACGTCATGCTTCTCGGCCTCACCCTGCTGGCGCTGCACCTCGCGGGCATCGGCAGCGCCTGGACCGTGCGCGGCAGACGGTGACACCCCGCCGGTGATTCCGGCGTGCTCACCTCTGCGGCCCGGCAGCCGCACAACCCAACGGGCGGGCCGGACGTCAAAGAGGTGACGCATCGCGGGATGCACCACAGCAAGGGGGAACACCATGCGCAAGGGACGACGGGCGGCGGCTGCGGCGGCCGTCCTGGCGGCAGTGGGATCTCTGGCCCTGGCGGCCCCGGCGGCATCCGCCGCCGGGGCCGCCACCGCGGCCACGACCACGTGCCCGGCGGGCTGGGGCAGCCTGCCCGAGCAGAGCACGGCCGACGTGGCGCCGCACTCGCTGACCGACATCCGCACCGGGCAGCACGACTGCTACGACCGCATCGTCTTCGACGTCGGCTCGGGCACCGCGCCGCTGAGCTACTCCGTCGCGTACGTCGACGCGTTCCGTCAGGATCCGTCCGGCGCGGTGATCCCGGTCTCCGGCGGGGCGATCCTCGACATCCACGTCGGCGCCACCGCGTACGACCCCGAGACGGGCGGGGCGACCTATCCCGGCCGGCCCGGCAAGGCGCTGCCCGGCGTCGACCTGACGGGCTACCGCACCTTCCGCGACACCAAGTTCGGCTCCAGCTTCGAGGGGGTCACGCAGGTGGGGCTCGGAGTGCGGGCGCGGCTGCCGTTCCGGGTGCTGACGCTGCCCGGTCACCTGGTGGTGGACGTCGCCCACACCTGGTGAACCGTACGGCTCCGGCCGCGGCGAGCCCTCAGTGACCCCTCGGCGCGGACAGGGCCGGCCGGAAGCAGGCGTGGACCGTCTTCCCGTCCGGGCAGGGACGGGCCTGCCAGGTTTCCGCCAACGCCTCCACCAGGAGCATGCCCCGTCCGCCCGTGCGCTCGGCGTCGGGCGGACGGGGGGTCGGCAGCCGGGGCGAGGTGTCGTGGACGCTCACGTGCAGGCACCGGCTGTCCCAGGCCAGTACCAGGTGGGCGGCGCTGTGCGCGTGCACGTGGGCGTTGGTGACCAGTTCCGAGATGGTCAGCAGCACGTCGTCCACGGTGTCGGGCGCCGACTCCGTCCAGCCCAGCGAACGCAAGTGACCGCGCGCCCAGTCACGTGCCGTCTTGACGCTGCTGTCGAGCGGCAGGGACCGCGCCCAGCCCACCGCCCTCAGTGAAGATTCGCTCACACCTGTCGCCTCCCTGCTGTGGCTGTGTCAGCGCGTCTACCCGCCCGGCACGCTTTGACGCGAGGGCGCCGTCGGGTCCGGACTCCCGGACGAACGCCCAGTCCATCCGGGGTTCCACCGCGAAGCGGAAGACCCGGCGTACCGGAGCGGTGCACAGCGTGGTGACCACCAGGCCCGCGACGAGGGTGGCGGTGATCTCGCCGAGGGGCTCATGGGCCCAGCCGGGCCGGGACCAGTGCCAGTGGTTCGCGGCCTGGACGACGAAGCCGTGCAGCAGATAGCCGTAGAGGGTGCCCGCGCCCAGCGTGGTGAACCAGGTGCGACGGCCGGGCACCCAGGCGAGGAAGCAGGCGGCCAGGGTCAGGGAGCAGCCGAAGACGGCCAGGGTCATGACCGGCCCGTACCAGGCGGGCACGCCCAGTTCCACGGCGCTGTCGCGGTGGAAGAACCAGGCGTAGTCGAACCGTGGGGCCGCCCAGTAGGCCAGCGCGAGCGCCCCCGCGAGGACCACGGCCGCCGGGACGCGCACCGCCCGGCGGCGGACCAGCCGGAAGTGCTCGGGCCGCAGACACAGACCCAGCACGAAGTAGGGCAGGAACTGCACGGCCCGCTGCAGGTCGAGGTCGTTGCCGATGGACGGCGACAGCGTCGCGAGCATCGCGAGGGCGAGCGCGAGCGGCAGCGGACGGCGCACCCGCAGCCACAGCGGCGTGGTCAGCCGCCAGAGGAACAGCGCGGCCAGGAACCAGGTCAGGTACAGCGGGTCGAGCAGGCTGACCGGCCGGTCCGGGACCCCGTCGCTCCACCGGGTGAAGAGGGTGTACGCCGTCTCGAAGACGACGTAGGGCACGACCACCCCGGTGACCAGGCGCCTGATCTTCGCCGGACTCGCGTCGAAACCCCGTGAGAAGAAGCCGGAGACGACGATGAACGCCGGCATGTGAAAGGCGTAGACGACCGTGTAGAGCGCGGTGACGGCCCGGCTGCCGGAGCGCAGCGGCTCCCAGGCGTGGCCCATCGCCACCAGCACGATCGCCAGGTACTTGGCGTTGTCGAAGAACGCGTCGCGCCCCCGTGCGGCGGCCGGTGCGGTCTCGCTCACCGGACCGCCTGCGCAGGATGCATGCCGACCGTCTCACCGCTCGCGGACGGCGCAAACGTCCCCCGGGAGCCCTCCCACGGATGTGATTCCGGACAGGTCTGGATAAATGCATGAGAAGGGCATACGTTGGTGCTCACCTCTGCCGGACCCGTCCATCCGTGCCACCAGATGGAGGGCACCGTGAACTGGCGTACCTGGGCTGCCTGTCGCTCCGAGGACCCCGAACTCTTCTTCCCGGTCAGTGAGGAAGGCGCGTCGCTGACGCAGATCGAGCGGGCCAGAGACATCTGCCGCCGCTGCCCCGTGCTGCACGAATGCCGGGCCTGGGCCCTGCGCAACCGGGAGTACGAGGGGGTGTGGGGCGGACTGACCGCAGGGCAGCGGCGCGCACTGTCACCGGCGAGGGACACCGCCCGGCCCGCCGAGGTGCGGTGACCGGCCGACTTCAGCGCGTCGCGTGTCCCGGCGGCCCCGCCGCGGCGGGCGCGGTCACCACATCCACGTCGCTCGCCCGGACGTAGGCGAGCCGGTGGCCGAACTGGATCTCGTAGTACTGCTCCCGGCCGTTGATCACCGGGCTCGGTGTCTCCACGAAGGACGACCTGTCGACGTCGGTGCCGGTCACGCTGGACTGCGTCACGTACCGCTGGCCGGCCAGGAGGCTGTACGGCAGCGGGGACTCGGTCTGCTCCGGGAACCCCTCCGGGTAGGCCTCCTCCTCCGGGAGGGCACGCCCGAACACCGGGATCTCGCTCAGCCCCTGCTTGGGGGTCACCATCCGGCCGCTCGCGCCGACGGCCGTCGGGTGCTTCTTCGGGTTCTTGAACCAGGCCTTGTGGCCCAGGTACCAGATCGCCGTCCAGTCGCCGCTGCGGCCGGCGACCGCGTAGGTCTGGCCGGTGGAGATCCGGGAGCCCAGGTCGCTGACGTCCTCCGTGGAGGGCTCGCCGTCCGGGCGCCTGCCGGGGTCCTGGATCAGCGGGGCGTCCTCGCGCGGCTCGGTGTGCAGACGGACGGCGCTCGAGCCGTGCGGCGCGCACGGCACGCCGTCACCCTTGCACCCCGTGTACCGCGGCTTGTAGGCGGCGTAGTCCGGCAGCACCATCACCATGGGGCTGTCCGGCCCGGCCGTGGCCCGCAGCGGCGCGCCGAGGAGGTCGAAGTAGTGCCGCCAGTCCCAGTAGGGGCCGGGGTCCTCGTGCATGTCGGGGATGCTCGAAGCGGTTGGCGCCGGCACGTTGTCGTGACCGAAGATGTGCTGCCGGTCGAGCGGGATCGCGTACTTCTTCGCCAGGTACCGCACCAGGCGGGCCGAGGCCCGGTACATCTTCTCCGAGTACCAGGCGTCGGGCTGCGTGAGGAACCCCTCGTGCTCGATGCCGATCGAGTGGCCGTTCACGAACTGGCTGCCCGAGTGCCAGGCCGAGTCCTTGGTCCTGACGTGCTGGGTGACGTGGCCGTCGCTGGAGCGGACCGAGTAGTGCCACGACGCCTCGGTCGGATCCTGCACCGTCTGGAACATGGACTTCAGGGACGCCTCGGTGTCGTGGATGACGATGTACTCGATCTTCTCGTCCCAGGGCCGGTCGGCCAGGTCGTGGTTGCCGTAGGCGTCGTCGGTCCGCTCGTACGGCGCGCTGAGCCAGGAGCAGGCCAGCTCCGGCGGGCACTCGACCTCCTTCGGCCGGCTGCCCGCCGGGCGGGTGGCGCGCGGCCGCACCTCGGGATCGGCGGGGAGCGTGACGTTCTGCGCCGCGTCGGTGATGCGGTGCGCACCCTTGCGGATCACCTCGAACACGTCGTTGGCGTAGGTCGCCGCCGCGTCCGCGTCGCTGGTGCCGGAGAAGCGTGCCACCGCGTCCCACCAGTCCGCCGGCCGGTCGCTGAGGGGTTTGCCGAGCTGTCGCTGGGTCGCCGCCAGGAGGGCGGCCCCGCCGCGCACGTTGGCGGCGTCGTCCGTGCGCAGCCGCTTCGCCGGGACCCCGATCAGGTCGGCGGCGCGGCGCAGTTCGGCCGGCGGCTGGGCGCGGCCCGTGCCGGGCTGTCCCGCGGGCGGCCCCGCCTCGCCGTGGCTCTGCGGCGCCCGGGGCGGGGCGGCGCCGGGGTCCACCAGGTGCATCGGTCCGTAGCCGCCGCTGACGCTCGGGACGCCGGGATGGGAGTCCCAGCGCGACTGCAGGTACGACACACCCATCAACACGCCGCGTGGCACGTGGAACTCGTCCGCGGCGGCCGTAAAGTCGTTCTGGAGACGTTGGTCGGCCGCCTCCTCCGCCGCATCGGTCGGTGGGAAGGCCAGTACCGGGATCAGCAGCGCCGCCGACGCTGCCACGCAGGCCGTCAGACGGTGCTCGCGTACGGCGATGCGGACACGGGGGGCGACGCGTCTTCTCATTGCAATGTCTCCAAGGGCTCGTCGCAACAGGACAAGCGCAAGCAGGACAAGGGAGTTGCCCTTCACGCCACCCCTTGTACGTTTCCGTGCCCCGGGCGCCGCGTCGCGCCGAGCGTCAACCACGTGGACCAGCCGCCCGGCACACGCCACTCGGTCGGCGGCAGTACGAGGGCCGTGGCGGCCGGGTGGCTCAGTCCTCGACCGGGTCGGTCCGCCAGCCGGGATGACGGGGCATCGGCGGGGTGCGGTCCCCGTACAGCCACGGCGTCAGAAACCGTGTCAGATCCCTGCCCGCGACCGCGGAGGCGAGCGCGACGAAGTCCGCGGTGCCGGCCGCCCGGCCCCGGTACCTCGTCACCCAGGAGCGCTCGATCCGGCCGAAGGTCTCCTCACCGACCTCCTCGCGCAGGGCGTAGAGCACCAGGGCCGAGCCGTCGTACCGCATCTGCCGGAACAGGGTCGGCCCGGTGGGTTCGGCGGGCGCCCCGTCGTCGTGCCGCCACTGGTCGTGCCGCTCGTACGCCGCCCGCATCGCGGCCTCCATGCTGTCGCCGCCGTGCGCGTCGGAGTAGAGGCGTTCGTAGAACTGGGCGTGCCCCTCGCTCAGCCACAGGTCGGACCACCGCCGGATGGCGACGCTGTCCCCCGTCCAGTGGTGGGTCAGTTCGTGCACGAGGTTGCGTTCGGCGTGCACCCGGTCGCCCAGCAGATCGGCGCTCGGCAGGACGGACAACGACTGCGTCTCCAGGGCCACCGGCAGGTCGGTGTCCCCGATCAGGACCCCGTACCGGCTGAAGGGGTACCGGCCCAGCCGCTGTTCCAGCCAGGCCAGGTGCCCGGGGGTGAGCGAGCGGTAGTCCTCGGTGCCGGTCACCAGGTCTTCGGGGACCACGTCGCGCACGGGCAGCCCGTGCGGGCCGGTGGTGTCGACGACCGTGAACTTCCCGATCGCCATCTGGACCAGTTGCGCCGCGACGGGCTGCTCGGAGTCGTACGTCCACCGGGTGCGTCCGCCGGGCCGCCGGACGCGTTCGACGAGCCGGCCGCTCGCGACGGCGCTGACACCCGGGGGAGTGGTGATGCGGAAGGTGACCGGTGCGCGCAGGCTCGGGTGGTCGTCGGCAGGGAAGATCATTTTGGCGCCGTCGGGCTGTGGACACAGCACGGTTCCGTCGGGCGTGGGCACCCAGCCGTAGTCCGCGATGGCGTCGCCGCGGTGGCGTTGCTGCGTGGGGTCGGCCGTGTAGGCGACCCGCACGGTGAAGCCGGCACCCCGGGGGATCGGCCTGGCAGGGGTGATGACGAGTTCGTCGCCCTGGCGCACGGCGCTCGCCGGCCCGTCGTCGACGGTGACGGTGCGCAGGGTGTTGCCCGCGAAGTCGAGGTCGAAGCGGGACAGGTCCTGGGTGGCGGTGGCGCTGATGGTGGTGACGGCGTCGAAGGGGGTCCGCGGTGCCCGCCAGTCGAAGCCCAGGACGTAGCGGCGGACGCGGTAGCCGCCGTTGCCGTCGAGCGGCGCGAGCGGGTCGCCGATGCCGGGGGCGCCGGGGGAGGGGGCCGCGCCGGGCGAGGCGGCCCGGGGGCCGGGGGCCGGAGGGCGGCGGCCCCCGGGCGTGAGGATGCCGAGGGCGACGGCGACACCGGTGATCCCGACGGCGCCGGCGACGGCCAGGGCGAGAACCCGGCGCCTGGTGGAGGAGGTGCCGGCGAGCGCGATCTGCATAGCCGCACTATCGGCCGCGCGGCCGTCGGCGACGGCGATTCGGGAGACGCGCCGCGCCAGTTCTCACACATATGGTCATAAAACGTGTCTTATTCATTCATGCAGACACACACACGGCGCACAGTGCTCGGTGCCTCGATCGCGGCCGCCGGCTCGGGGATCCTGGCCGCATGCTCCGGGTCCGCACCCCGCACGGAGTCCGGCTCCCACCCGGCGGGCAGCCCCCACGCCGGCACGGCCCCCCGCCCGGCTCCGGGTTCCGGTCCCGGCTCCGGGACCGGACGGGGGAGCCACCACGGCGAGGTGTTCGTCCCCAAGGGGCCCGAGGGGTACGTGAACCCGTCCGATCCGGAAGTCCTCGCGGTCGAACGGGAACGCGGGTCGGGACCGGTGCGCCGGTTCCGGTTCACCGCCGACGAGACGTTCCTCGACCTGGGCGGGCGGACGGTGAGGTCATGGGCGTACGACGACAGACTCCCCGGCCGGGAGGTACGCATCCACGCGGGTGATGTCCTCGACCTCACCCTCGCCAACCGCCTGCCCCAGTCGACCACGCTGCACTCGCACGGGGTGCGCATGCGCAACGACATGGACGGCGTACCGGGTCTGACCCAGTACTCCATCGAGCCCCGCACGGACTTCAACTACCGCTTCACCGTGTCCCACCCGGGCACCTACTGGCTGCACTCCCACTCGGGGATGCAACTGGACCGCGGCCTGTACGCGCCGCTCATCGTCGAGGACCCCCAGGAACCCCTGTCCTACGACAAGGAATGGGTGGTGGTCCTGGACGACTGGCTGGACGGCGTGCAGGGCTCCACCCCGGACGGAGTCCTCACCGAACTGCGCCACGGCAAGCGCGCGTCGATGGACATGGACATGGGAGAGGGAGAACACGACGGTTCCGGTCACGACCCGCAGGACGGATCGCGTGCGGGGGCGCCCGGCAAGTCCAAGGGCCCCTCCCGCCTCCTGCACGGCTCCCACAGCCGCATGCTGCACAGCGAGGGCGGCAGCGTCGCCTTCCCGTACTACCTGGTCAACGGGCGCATCGCACAGGAGCCTTCGGTCTTCCGGGCCCGCCCCGGGGACCGTATCCGGCTGCGGATCATCAACGCCGGCGCCGAGACGGCCTTCCGGGTCGCCCTCGGCGACCACGAGATGACGATCACGCACACGGACGGCTACCCGGTCGAGCACAAGCGGACGGACGCGCTGCTGCTCGGGATGGCCGAGCGCTACGACGTGCTGATCACCGCCAAGGACGGGGTGTTCCCGCTGGTGGCGCTGGCGGAGGGCAAGAACGACAGGGCTCTGGCGGTGCTGCGTACCGGCAGCGGGAGCATGCCCAGGGCCTCCGTGCATCCGCGGGAGCTCGAGGGGATGGTCGTGCCGGCCAGACGGCTCGTGCCGGACGAGTCGGTCGCCCTGTGCGACCGCGAGCCGGACCGTGAGATGCGCCTGAGGCTGACCGGCAACATGAAGGCCTTCAACTGGGGCTTCGACCACCACCCCTACTCCGTCCGGCGACGTCACCCGGTCCGGCAGGGCGAGCGGGTCCGGGTGACCCTCATCAACGCGACCAGCATGTGGCATCCCGTCCACCTGCACGGCCACACGTTCGCCCTCCGCGGCCTCAACGCGGTCGGTGCCCGCAAGGACACCTCCATCCTGCTGCCGCACCGCAAGATGGTCATCGACTTCAACGCCGACAACCCGGGCCTGTGGATGCTCCACTGCCACAACCAGTACCACTCCGAGTCCGGCATGATGACCCTCCTCGGCTACCGCAAGTGACCGTGATGCCGGCCGCTCGGCGGGCGGCCGGCCGGAGCCGCCTCAGGCGGAGGCACCGGCCGCTGACGCGACGTCAGCGCACCGGCGGCCCACGGGCGGCGCGGGGCCCGGCCGGCTCAGGCCCGCGCGCCGCCGTCGACGGGGAGGACCGCGCCGGTCCTCGTCCGGGTCGGCCGAACGGCGCGGCGGCCGGCCGTACGGGTCCACGGCGCGCCGTGTCCCCGCCGGCCGGCCCCGTCACCGTCGACGGCGACGTCCTGTCCCTCACGGACCGGGACCAGCGGGTCGTGATCTGCACGGCGGAACCCGGCTCACCGTCCGAGGAGGCGCTGCGGCTGCCGTGGGTCACCGGCACCCGGCGCACGGCGGTCACCGAGGGGTGGGGCGGCCCCTGTGGACGTGCGGGGTCCTGGGCCGGGTGCTGCAATGGCTTCAGGGACCGTCCGCCGCCGAGGAGTGGCCATGACCGATGACCTCGAGGAAATGGGACCCGTCGACTATCTGATCGTCGAGTTCCCCGGCAACCGCAGGACGGGGGAGGGCCTCCCCCTCCTCGTCGACCTGGTGGAACGCGGCATCATCCGGATCATCGACCTCGTCTTCGTCCGCAAGGAAACCGATGGGACGGTCGCCGCGCTGGAACTGCGGGAGATCGGGGACGAGATCGACCTCACGGCGTTCGAGGGAGTCTCCTGCGGGGTGCTGGACCAGAGCGACCTGGACGACGCGGGTGCCGCGCTGGAGCCGGGCAGCACCGCCGCGATCCTCGTGTACGAGAACGTGTGGGCCGCGCCGCTGGCCCGTGCCCTCCGGCGGGGCGGCGCCCAGTTGGTGGCGAGCGGCCGCATTCCCGTGCAGGCGCTGCTGACGGCGCTGGACGCGACCGAACCGACGACGCCGAGCGGGCCCGTGGCCGCCTGATGCCCGAGAGGAGATGAGTGAGCATGCCGGGACTCCTTCGGGGTGCCGCCCGCACGGCGGTGGTCGCGGGTACGGCCACCGCGGTGTCCAACCGTGTCTCCCGACGCCAGAGCGGCCGGTGGGCCGAGCAGGACTACGAGCGGCAGCTCGCGGCCCAGCAGGCCGCGGCCCCTCCTCCCGCCGCCCCGCCGCCCGCCGCCGCGCCGTCGGCCGCCGACGACATGACCAGCAAGATCGACCAGCTGAAGCAGCTCGCCGACCTGAAGGCCCAGGGAGCGCTCACCGAGGAGGAGTTCGAGGCCCAGAAGCGCCGGGTGCTCGGCTGACACGCCGTACCCGCGGAGAAGGCCCCGCCCGGCCGCCCTGCGCGTGCCCGCAACGGGCGTATCCACCGGGCGCGCGCGCCGTCCACGACGGATAGTGGTGGGGGGACGACGCCCCAGCCAGCCCTCACCCCGGCACAGGAGGCCCGATGCCCGTTCCACGGTCGCTGGCCGCGCTCACCGGCATCGCACTGCTCGGGCTCGCGTCGACGGCCTGCGACGAGCAGGCGCTCGGCACGATCGACGCGCGCAACGGGGTCAGGCCCGTCGAGACGATCTCCAACCCGTCGGTCGACGGCTGCCACCGGTTCCGCGCGGGGGTGACCCACGTCGCCAACTACTCGCAGAACGACATCATCCTGTACCCGACGGCCGACTGCACCGAGCCGCCGGGCGCGGCGAGTGTCTACCTGCCCACGCAGACCTCGGACCAGGTGGTCCGCTCCACGGGGCTGTGGCGCAGCTTCACCATCGTCCACTGAGCGCCGGGAGACCTGTCACCGCGATGACCGTTCACCATGACGGGCCCCAGGAGGGCCCCGACGCGGACCACCGGCGGCCCGAGCGGCTGTCCGACGAGACGGTCGAGGCGCTGGGGGCGCTGTCGAAGGCGCTGGAGACGACCGAGCGCGCCCGCGGCCACCTGTACTCCTTCCACCAGCTCACCGGCAGCGCCGACTTCGAGCTGGACCGCGCGGTGGAGCTGCTGCGCGCGGCCGGCCACCACGACTGGGCGGACCGGGTGCGGCGGGAGATCCTCGGCCGCAACGTCATCCCGGGGCACTGGACGTTCCAGCTCGTCGAGGCGTACAACGCCACCTACTACCGGCCGTTCGCCGCACTGGAGGCCCGGGCGCGTGAGGAACTGGCCGACGGCAAGGACCACCTCTTCGAGGCGGAGCTGAAGGAACGCCGCCGCACGTCCGGCCACCCGGACCACACCGCACGCCCCGGACAGGTCGACCCGCGGGCGCGGGACGGGGAGTGAGCCGGCGCGGTGGCTAGTGAGCCGGCGCGGTGGCTGTTCGGCCCTCGTGACGGGCAGTCGTGCTCTCTCCCCGGTGCCCGCAACCCGTCGGCCGGACCGTAGGGAACAGGGAGCGTGATCCCGCCCCGCAGAGCGGGACATCCCATGAATGACACCTCCGCGGCGAAGGCAGGTGGGAACCGCTCCCGCCCGGACACCGCGGGCCGCTCAGGGCCGCTCTCCGGGCGGGTGAGGGCCGAAGGGCCCTGACCAGGTCCCCGGTCGCGGCAGACGATGGAGCAATAACGCCGAACCAGGTGAAAGACGGACCGGCCATGTATGCCAATGACGGATTCCGCGAACTCGACCGGCAGGAGTGCCTCTGTCTGCTGACGCAGGTGCCGGTCGGCCGCATCGTGCACACGCGCCACGCACTGCCCGCCGTGCTACCGGTCAACTTCTCCCTGGACGGCGACGGCGCGGTGCTGCTGCGCACCTCGGCGGCCTCGGAACTGGCCCACGCGGTCGACGGCGCCGTGGTCGCCTTCGAGGCGGACGAGGTCGACGCGGCCAGGAGGGCGGGATGGAGCGTCGTCGTCACCGGCCGGGCCGCCGTCGTGAGCGACCCCGCCGAACAGCGGCGGCTCACCCGGATCGGCCCGCGCTCCTGGGCCCCGTCCCCCGAGGAGGTGTTCGTACGCATCCACCCGGAGCTGGTCACCGGGCGCGAGCTCACCGGCGGGCGGACGCTGTACGGGCTGGGCCCCGGGCCCTGAGCCGGACCCGTACGGGCGGCTCGGCCCGTGGAGGTGGACCGAACGGCCCTGTCGGGTACCCGCCGGTCCACCGGAGGGTGGGTCTCGTGCCGGATCCGGCACGCGCCACGCCCCGACCGCCGTCCGACCCGGAAGGAACCCCGATGTCCGCCGACACGCAGCAGGCGTCCACCGAGCTCACGGACGAGGAGCTCGCCACCCTGGACGCCCACTGGCGCGCCGCGAACTACCTCTCCGTGGGCCAGATCTACCTCATGGCCAACCCCCTGCTGACCGAACCGCTGCGCCCGGAGCACGTCAAGCCGCGCCTGCTCGGCCACTGGGGCACCTCACCGGGCCTCAACCTGGTGCACACCCACCTCAACCGCCTCATCAAGGCCCGTGATCTGAACGCCCTGTGCATCTGGGGGCCCGGCCACGGCGGACCCGCCGTCCTGGCCAACTCCTGGCTGGAGGGGTCGTACACCGAGACCTACCCGGACATCACCCGGGACGCGGCCGGCATGGCGCGGCTGTTCAAGCAGTTCTCCTTCCCCGGCGGGGTGCCCAGCCACGTGGCCCCGGAGACGCCGGGCTCGATCCACGAGGGGGGCGAGCTGGGCTACTCCCTCTCGCACGCCTACGGCGCCGCCCTCGACAACCCGGATCTGCTGGTCACCTGCGTGATCGGCGACGGCGAGGCGGAGACCGGGCCGCTGGCCGCCTCCTGGCACGCGAACAAGTTCCTCGACCCGGTGCACGACGGCGCCGTCCTGCCCGTCCTCCACCTGAACGGCTACAAGATCGCCAACCCGACGGTGCTGGCCCGGCTGCCCGAGAGCGAACTCGACGACCTCCTGCGGGGCTACGGCCACGAACCGATCCACGTCACCGGCGACGACCCGGCGGCCGTGCACCGCGCGATGGCCGCCGCCATGGACACCGCCGCCGACCGGATCGCCGCCTTCCAGCACGCCGCCCGCGTCGACGGGGTCACGGACCGGCCCCGCTGGCCGGTGATCGTGCTGCGCACCCCGAAGGGCTGGACCGGCCCGGCCGAGGTCGACGGACTGCCCGTGGAGGGCACCTGGCGCGCCCACCAGGTGCCGCTGGCCGCCGTCCGGGACAACCCGGAACACCTGCGGCAGCTGGAGCAGTGGCTGCGCTCGTACCACCCCGAGGAACTGTTCGACGAACACGGCGCCCCGCGCCCGGACGTCCTCGCCTGCGTCCCGCAGGGCACCCGGCGGCTGGGCGCCACCCCGCACGCCAATGGCGGCCTGCTGCTGCGCGCACTGCCCCTGCCGCCCCTCGAGCGCTACGCCGTCGCGGTCGACAAGCACGGCGCGACCCTGCACGAACCGACCCGCGTACTCGGTGACATGCTCCAGGATGTCATGGCCGCCTCCGCCGACCGCCGCGACTTCCGCCTCGTCGGCCCCGACGAGACCGCCTCCAACCGCCTCCAGGCCGTCTACGCGGCCAGTGGCAAGGCCTGGCAGGCCGGCACCCTGCCGGTGGACGAACACCTCGACCCGCACGGGCGCGTGATGGAGATCCTCTCCGAACACACCTGCCAGGGCTGGCTGGAGGGCTACCTCCTCACCGGCCGGCACGGGCTGTTCTCCTGCTACGAGGCCTTCGTCCACATCGTCGACTCCATGGTCAACCAGCACATCAAGTGGCTGCGCACCACCCGTCGCCTGCCCTGGCGCGCCCCCGTCGCCTCGCTCAACTACCTGCTCACCTCGCACGTGTGGCGCCAGGACCACAACGGCTTCTCCCACCAGGACCCCGGCTTCGTCGACCACATCCTGAACAAGAGCCCGGAAGCGGTGCGGGTCTACTTCCCGCCGGACGCCAACACCCTGCTGTCGGTGGCCGACCACGTGCTGCGCAGCCGCGACTACGTCAACGTCGTCGTGGCCGGCAAACAGCCCTGCTTCGACTGGCTGTCGATGGAGGAGGCCAAGGCCCACTGCGCGCGCGGCGCCGGTATCTGGGAGTGGGCCGGCAACGAGGACGGCTCCCGGGAACCGGACGTGGTACTGGGCTGCGCGGGCGACGTCCCGACCCAGGAAGTGCTGGCCGCCGCCCAGTTGCTGCGCCGGCACCTGCCCGGACTGGCCGTGCGGGTGGTCAACGTCGTGGACATCGCCCGGCTGCTGCCGCGTGAGGAACATCCGCACGGGATGAGCGACTTCGAGTACGACGGGCTGTTCACCGCCGACAAGCCGGTCATCTTCGCGTACCACGGCTACCCGTGGCTGATCCACCGCCTGGCCTACCGGCGCACCGGCCACCCCCATCTGCACGTGCGCGGCTACAAGGAGATCGGCACCACGACCACGCCGTTCGACATGGTGGTCCGCAACGACCTTGACCGCTACCGCCTGGTGATGGACGTCATCGACCGCGTCCCCGGCCTGGCGGTGCGGGCCGCGGGCGTACGCCAGCTCATGGAGGACACCCGGCAGCGCCACCACCTGTGGATCCGAGAGCACGGCACGGACCTGCCCGAGGTGGCCGACTGGTCCTGGAACGGCTGAACGGGTCCGCCGGACGAAGACCGGTCCGGGGCACCACCACGCGGCCGGCGGTGCCCCGGCGAACAGGGCCGTCCGGCCCTGGCGCCGGGGCACCGCGGCGGGAAGGATGCCACTGGGCGGCGAACACATCACAAGGAGCGACCGATGGCGGAGCGTGAGCAGGCCGGCCCCGGCACCCCGATCACAGTCTTCCTCCTCGACGACCACGAGGTGGTGCGGCGCGGGGTGCACGACCTGCTGAACGACGAACCGGACCTCACGGTCGTCGGCGAGGCCGGCACCGTCGAGCAGGCCCTGGTACGCGTTCCCGCGCTGCGCCCGGACGTGGCCGTCCTCGACGTCCGCCTGCCCGACGGCGACGGCGTGACCGTGTGCCGGGAGCTGCGCTCGCGCATGCCGGGGCTGGCCTGTCTGATGCTGACCTCCTTCGACGACGAGGAGGCACTGCTCGACTCGATCATGGCCGGCGCGTCCGGGTACGTGCTGAAGCAGATCCAGGGCTCGGACCTGGTGTCGGCCGTGCGCACCGTGGCCCGGGGCCAGTCGCTGCTCGACCCGAGTGCCACGACCAGACTGATGGCCAGGCTGCGGGGCGGACAGCAGCAGGAGACACCGGACGCCCTGCCCGGTCTGACCGAGCGGGAGCGGGAGATCCTCGCCCTGATCGGCGAGGGCCTGACCAACCGTCAGATCGGCCGGCGGCTGTACCTGGCCGAGAAGACGGTGAAGAACCACATCTCCCGCCTGCTGGCCAAGCTCGGCGTCGAACGCCGCATCCAGGCCGCCGTCATCGCCACCCAGGCCCAGGACCGGCAGCGCACCGAGGGCCGCTGAGCCCGCTCTGCCCGCGCAGCCGGGCACCGGGTCAGGCCAGGGGCGGCCGCGGTCCCGTGACGCCGCGCCGTGCCGGGACCGGAGTGCGCGGCGTGGTCCGGTCAGGTTCCCGTCAACTCGCGTCCGGTGACCACCTCGGACACGATCCGCACCAGCACGCCGTCCCGGACGGGCATCCAGGAGTCGGGTCCGCCCCGCGAGAGCCGTTCGTGCTCCGCCGGATCGGTCACCAGGGTGGCGCGGCCGGTCACGACCACGCTCCAGCCGGAACGGGTCACCGCGTCGAACTCGTCCGCCTCGAAGGCCACCACGGCACCGTCGACCGCGCGCACGAGGTCCGAGCCGGCCGAGGTCCGCAGCAGTACCGAGGAGTCCTCGTCGAGGCAGAAGTTCACCGGGAGCACCGCGGGCAGCGCCTGCTGGGTGTACACGACGCGGCCCACCGGCACCTTGGCCAGCAGGCGCAGGCACGTCTGCCTGTCGAGCGCGCGAAAGCCGTTGTTCTGGAGCACCAGGCCATCGTCCGGGAGGGGGCCCGCCGCGGATAGGGCCGGTCGGCCCTTCTCGGTCCCGCCGCCCCCGTCCGGCCCGCTACCGTGACACCTGCGTCGAACGACCACGGAAGGTCGGCAAGGGGCTGGGAGGATCGCCGGTGGGAAGCGCCGAGGAGGCCCGGGAAGCACGGGTACGGCTGCCGCTGCTGAGGCTGGACGAGCTGCTGGAGGAGGTGCAGGCCCGGCTGGACGCCGCCCGCGGCACCCGCGACCGGGTGCACAGCCTGCTGGAGGCGGTGCTCTCCGTCGGCCGGGACCTGGACCTCGAGCACGCGCTGCGCAGCATCGTGGAGGCCGCGGCCGCGCTGGTCGACGCCGAGTACGCGGCGCTCGGCGTCATCGGTTCCGACGGCCGGCGGCTGTCGGCGTTCATCACGGTCGGGGTCGGTGAGGAGCAGATCTCCCGGATCGGGCCGTTCCCGGAGGGCCACGGCATCCTCGGCGAGCTGATCCGTCATCCCGAGCCGCTGCGGCTGGCCAAGCTCTCCGAGCACTCCTCCTCCTACGGCTTCCCGGCCCACCACCCGCCGATGAACTCCTTCCTCGGGGTGCCCATCCGGGTACGGGGCCAGGTCTTCGGCAACCTGTACCTCACCGAGAAGCGCGGCGGGCAGCAGTTCGACGAGGACGACGAGTCCGTGCTGTCGACCCTGGCCGTGGCGGCGGGCGTGGCGATCGACAACGCCCGTCTGTACGAGGAGTCCCGGCTGCGCGAGCGTTGGCTGCAGGTCAACGCGGAGATCACCAGCAGCCTGATGTCCGGCGCCGGTCAGCAGGAGGCCCTCGCACTGATCGCCGAGCGGGCGCGGGAGATCACCCGGGCCGCCCTCGCCGCGGTGGCGATCCCGGTGAAGGACACCGACACCCTCACGGTGGAGCTGGCCATCGGCCGGGAGGCGGAGGCGCACCAGGGTCTGGTGCTGCCCCTTGAGGGCTCGCTCACGGGACGGGCCTTCGCCCTGGGCACCCCCGTGCGCAGCCCGCACGTCGCGCGCGACGAGCGGATCTCCGCCGGGCCGCCGAGGTTCGACGGCCTGGGCCCGGCCGTGGCGGTTCCGATCGGCCTGAGCGAACGGGCCCGGGGAGTGGTCCTGCTGGCCCGGGAGGAGGGCGCGGCCGACTTCTCCGAGAACGAGACGGACCTCCTCAAGGGGTTCGCCGCGCAGGCCGCCGTCGCCATGGAGCTCGCCGAGCGCCGCCGCGACGCCGAACAGATCGCGTTGCTGGAGGACCGCGACCGGATCGCCCGTGACCTGCACGACCTGGCGATCCAGCGGCTGTTCGCCACCGGTATGACGCTGCAGAGCGCGGGGAGGTTCATCCAGCACGCGGAGGCCTCCGAGCGGGTGCTGCGCGCCGTGGACGACCTCGACGAGACCATCAAGATCATCAGATCGACCATCTTCGGCCTGCGCACCCGTGACGACACCGAGTCACCCGGCCTGCGGGCCCGGGCGGTGCGCCTGGCCGGAGAGGCCGCGCCGGTGCTGGGCTACGCGCCGAGCATGCGGATGGAGGGCCTGCTCGACACCCATGTGCCGCAGGAGACCGCCGACCACGTGGTGGCCGTGCTCTCCGAGTCCCTCACCAACATCGCCCGGCACGCCCGTGCGGACCGCGCGGAGGTGGTGCTGGAGACCGACGGGAGCGAGGTGCGGCTCACCGTCACCGACAACGGCGTCGGCATCCCGCCGCAGGGCCGCCGCAGCGGCCTCGCCAACATGACGGAGCGGGCCCGGAAGCTGGGCGGCGACATGGAGATCACCACCCCGGAGGGCGGCGGGACCAGGCTGGTGTGGCACGTGCCCCTGAGGTGACTCACAGCCTCGGGGTGCACCAGGTCGTCCTGCCCTCGTCCTCCGCGGCGGTGCGGGGCCGCCAGGCCGGGCCGGGCGACCTGGGGCAGGCCCGAGGGGACGGCACCGATCACCGCGACGCCGTAGCGCTCGTCGAGGCCGAACGCGGCCACGGCCGCCGTGCCGAGCGCCACCACCGCCAGCGGTGCGGGCACGCCCGGGACCACCCGCGGCAGCGCGAACAGCAGGACCACCGCCACGGCGGAGAGCAGGAGCGTGGCCGGGTGGACGTCCGGCAGCCGGCCGAGGAAGGACCACAGCTGCGGGAAGAACTCCGTTCCCGTCGTCGGCACCCTGGCCAGCCGGGGCAGCCGGTCCACGACCATGATCAGGGCCAGACCGGCCAGATAACCCGTCAGAACCGGCCGGGACAGCAGATCCGCGACGAAGCCGAGCCGTGCCGCCCAGTCCACCAGGCACAGCAGCCCGACGGTGACCGCGAGCGCGGCCGCCAGCGTGGCGTACCGGCCCGCGTCCCCGCCCGCGAGCGGACCCACGACGGTGGCCGTCATCAGCGTGGTCGTCGACTCGGGACCCGTGGACAGCAGCCGGGCCGAGCCCAGCGGGGCGTACACGGCGAGCGCGGGCAGGATCGCCCACAGTCCGGCCACCGGCGGCAGTCCGGCCACCGCGTACGCCATCACCTGCGGCACCAGATACGCGGCGACGGTCACACCGGCCAGCGGGTCACCCCGCAGCCACGCCCGGCGGTAGTGGGCCAGACCGCCGTCCCGGGCGCCAGGCGGCGCAGGCGGGCGGCACGCCCGTCCGTGCTCGGGGCCATGGGTCCCCCCTCCTCGTGTCCGCTTCGGCATCCGCCGGTTCCGGTCCCCGCACCGTAGGGCCGTTCGGGCCCACCCGGGGACCTGCGGGCCCTGCCCGCCGGCCGCCGCCGGCCGGGAGGCTGTGGGCGACCCCGAGAACAGGAGGTGGCCACCATGTCCCGCTCCATCACCGTCGGCCTCGACGGCTCCCCGGAGAGCCGCGCCGCCGCCGAGTGGGCGGCCCGCGAGGCCCGGCTGCGCGATCTGCCGCTGCGGCTCGTGCACGTCGGCGAGCCGGTGCCGGAGCCCATGGCACACGCTCCGCGGACCGGTGCCGAGACGTACCGGCACTGGACCGAGCGGGTCGCGCGCGAGACCGCCGAGGGGCTGCGGCTGCGCCACCCCGGAGTGGAGGTCACCGCGCAGCAGCGCGCCGGCAGCCCGCAGGAGGTGCTCACCGCGGAGGCCCGCGAGGCCGAACTGCTCGTGCTCGGCTCCCGGGGACTGAGCGGGGTCGGCGGCTTCCTGGTCGGCTCCGTCGGGCAGGCGGTCCTCGCGCACGCCGAGCGGCCCGTGGTGGTGGTGCGGGCCGGGGAACAGGCCGCCGACGAGCACGACAAGGACGCGGTCGGCATTCCGTCCGCCGCCACCCCGTACCGGCCCGTCGTGCTCGGGGTGGACACCGCGGCTGCGGACGACACGGTGCTCGCGTTCGCCTTCGAGGAGGCCGCCCGGCGCGGCACGGCCGTGCGGGCCGTGCACGCCTGGGACCTGCCGGCGTACTACGCCTACGGACTCGCCGTGGATCCCGTCTTCGACGAGGAGTACTCCGACCAGATCAAGGCCGAGCTGGTCGAGGTGCTGCGGCCCTGGCGGCACAAGCACCCCTGCGTCGAGGTCGTCGCGGACTGCGGGTCCGGAAGCGCCTCGGCGCGCCTGGTCGACGCCGCGCGCGACGCCTCCCTGGTCGTCGTGGGCCGCCGCACCCGCCGGGCCCCGTTCGGCCCGCACATCGGCCCCGTCACACACGCCGTCCTGCACCACGCCGCCACACCCGTCGCCGTCGTCCCCCACGGCTGATCCCGGTCACAGGTGCGCCGAGTGGTCCGGGACGTAGGTCTGCAGATCGCGCGGCGGACGCTCGTACCCGGTCGACGCCGGCCGCTCCGGCAGCTCCAGCACCGGCGGCGGCACCTCGTGGTACGGGACGGACGCCAGCAGGTGGGCCATCATGTTCAGCCGTGCCCGGCGCTTGTCGTCGCTCTCGACGACGTACCAGGGGGCTTCGGCGATGTCGGTGTGCACCATCATCTCGTCCTTGGCCCGCGAGTACGCCTCCCAGTGGGTGATCGACTCCAAGTCCATCGGCGACAGCTTCCAGCGCCGCAGCGGATCCGTCAGCCGGCGCCGGAACCGCTCCTGCTGCACCTCGTCGCTCACCGAGAACCAGTACTTGCGCAGCAGGATCCCGTCCTCCACCAGCATCCGCTCGAAGAGGGGGCACTGGCGCAGGAAGAGCTGGTGCTCCTCCTTGGTGCAGAAGCCCATGACGTGCTCGACACCGGCCCGGTTGTACCAGGACCGGTCGAACAGCACGATCTCCCCGGCGGCCGGCAGGTGCTCGACGTACCGCTGGAAGTACCACTGGGTGCGCTCCCGCTCGGTCGGCTTGGGCAGTGCGGCGATACGGGCGAGACGGGGGTTGAGGTACTGGGTGACCCGTTGGATCGTGCCGCCCTTGCCGGCCGCGTCCCGTCCCTCGAAGACCACGACCAGCCGAGCGCCCTCGGCCCGCACCCACTCCTGAAGTTTCACCAGCTCCGTCTGCAGACGCAGCAGTTCGCGCTCGTACGTCTTGCGGGGCAGCGCCGCCGCCTTCTTGTCGGCCATGGGCTCATTGTCTCCTCGCCCCCGCGTCCCGGCCCACGCCCCGGCACCCGGCAGATCAGCGCGGCCCGCTCCGTACCGAGCCGGCGGTCAGGTCGCACTCGACGTCGACCACGCCCTCGACGGCACGCACCATGCGGACGGCCACCGGCACCAGCGAGGCGTCCCGGATCCGGCCGGTGAGCGTGACGACGCCGTCGTGCACCCCGACCCGGACCGGTTCGAGGGGGGCGGGGAAGAGCAGGGCGACGACCTCGCGGCGCACCTCGTCGGCGATGTCCTCCTCGCTGCGCAGGAAGACCTTCAGCAGGTCGGAGCGGCTGACGATGCCTTCGAGCAGGCCCTGGCCGTCGACGACGGGCAGCCGCTTGACCCGGTGCTGGGCCATGACGCGGGCGGCCTCGGCGACCGGGGCGCCGGCGTGCACGGTGACGGCGGGGGCGGACATCAGCTCGCCCGCGCTCAGGGCTCCGGCCTTCGCGAGGTCGTCGAGGCGCCGGCGCCGGGCCAGGCGGTCGGGGCTGCTGTCGCGGAACTCCTCCTTGGGCAGCAGATCGGCCTCGGACACGACGCCGACGACGCGGCCCTCGCCCTCCAGTACGGGCAGGGCGCTGACCTTCCACTCCTCCATGAGCTGGACGACCTCCCTGAACGGGGCCTCACGGCCCACCGAGACGACGGTGTGCGTCATCACGTCGCTGACGGTGCGCGGGCTGCCGGGCATGGTCTCCTCCGGGATGCTGGGGAAGGCGCCGGGCGGGCGGTCAGGACCGGCCGCCGCTGCCGTAGGGGGCGTAGAGGTCGAGGAGCCGGATACGGGCCGCCTGCAGGCGCTGGGCCACCACACGGCCGACCCATACGGCGATGGCGCGACCGAAGTCGGCGTCGGCCGCGCACAGCGTCCGCACGGACTCCGCGTCGAACTCCCAGGCGCGGACCGGGCTGGTGGCCTCGGCGCCGAGCTGCCAGACGTAGGGCGGGAAGTGCCAGGACCAGCCGACGAGTTCGCCGTGGCCGAGGGACTCGATGACGGCGGCCCGCCGGCCGGGTACGTGCAGGTCGAGGGCGACGGTCCCGGTCCGGACGATCCAGAACCTGTCGGCGCGCCGGCCTTCCTCGAACAGGCGGGTGCCGACGGGGAAGGACACCTCGTGGGCGAAGTGCATCAGCCGCTCGCGGTGGCCGGCCGGGAGGGCCGAGGCCAGGGTGGTGGAAGTCATCGCTCCGGCTCCTTTCGTTCCTGTTCCGTGCCTGCGGACTGCGTGCCTGCGGACACGGCCGGAGGCGGGGCGTCCCGGGCTGCTGAGTCCAGCCTCCGCGCGGGCGGCGCCGGGCACCACGGGCCGCCCGGTCCCGGCCCTGGGCCGGTCGGCCCCCACCGCGGGGCGGGGCACGAACGGCACGGTGGGGCGGAGGGTGTGCACCCCGCCCGCCGCGCCGGGCACCGGGTCCGGAGACCTCGTGGGTCTCGGCGAGGCCCGCCCGACACGGCCCATGGGCTGAGCGGGCACGCGGCCGGGGCCGAGTGGCCCTCACCTCCGGGCGCCCGCGCGTGCGACGGTGGCAGTGGAATCCCGTGCTGCACGCCGTGGCAGCCCGGCGGAAGGTGGTGAGCGGCGATGATGGAACTGCCCCTGGTCGTGGGCGTGGACGGATCGGAGTGCAGCCTGACGGCGGTCGACTGGGCGGTGGGAGAGGCCGCGCGCCGTGGACTGCCGTTGCGGCTGGTGTACGCCTCCCTCTGGGAGCGCTACGAGGGCGGCGTGCCGTCGGGCAGCCTGGAACGCCCCTCCGAGCAGGTGATGGCCGAGCACATCGTGGCCTCGGCGGCGGAGCGGGCGCGGCGGCGCAACCCGGACGTCAAGACGACCACCGACATCCTCCCCCAGGAGGCGGCGGACGCCCTCGTGCACGAGGGCGACGAAGCCTTCGCGCTGGTGACCGGGACACGGGGCCGGGGTGGCATCAAGGGGCTGCTGCTCGGTTCGGTCGGTCTGACCGTGGCCGCCCGCGCCCCCTGCCCGGTGATCGTCGTCCGCGGGGACCGGGCCGGCCTGGCCGGTACCCATGAGCGTGTCCTGCTCGGCGCCGGCTCTCCGGCGACCTGCGGCGATGCCGTGCGCTTCGCTGTCCAGGAGGCCGAGGCACGCGGCTGCGTGCTGGACGTCGTACGCGCCTGGCGCCGGCCGGCGCACCGCGGCACCGACCACCCCCTGCTCGCGGGGAACCCCGCGCACGAGTTCGAGGAGCAGGCCTCCGAGCTGCTCGACACGCTGCTCGGCGACGCGACCGCGGGCCACCCGGACCTCCAGGTACGCCGCACGACGGTGGAGGGACCGGCCCGGCAGGTGCTCGTGGACCGCTCGGCCGCCGCCGACCTCGTCGTGGTCGGCGCCCGGCGCCGGCCCGGCCGCTTCGGGCTCCAGCTCGGCCGGATCGCGCACACACTGCTGCACCACGCCCGGTGTCCGGTGGCGGTCGTACCGCAACAGGTCCCCGTGACGGAAACGCCGCGGTACAGCCCCGAGGAGTGAGTGACCATGGCCGAACGGCCGACGCCGGAACACACCACGCCGACTGCGGACCACCCTCCCCAGGGCGACCTGGGACGCCGTATCGAGCGGCGGCGCACGGAACTGGGGCTCACCCGGGAGGAGGTCGCCTTCCGGGCGGGCATGGCGCCCGGCTACCTCGCGCACCTGGAGGAACACAGCACCGCCGCACCGGATTCGGGCACCCTGCTCAGGCTGGCCGGGGCGCTGCGGACGAGCCTGACGGAACTCGGCGGCGGTCACGTCGACCTGCCGCCCGGCATCGGGCACGCCGCCCGTGCCCCGCGGCTGAGCGAACTGGGCGGGCAGGAGTGCCGCCGGCTGCTGTCGACGCACGGCGTGGGCAGGCTCGCGGTGTCGACCGGGCAGGCACCCGTCGTCGTCCCCGTCAACTACAGCGTCGTCGACGACGCCATCGTCTTCCGTACCCGACCGGACTCGGTGCCCGCCCGGGGAGCCGGTCACGAGGTGGCCTTCGAGGTCGACCGGGTGGACGACGCGCTGAGCCAGGGCTGGAGCGTCCTGGTGCGCGGCCCCGCCACGACGGTGACCGACCCCGACGCCGTACGCCGCCTCGCCGAACGCGCCCACAGCGCGCCGTGGGCCGGAGGCGAGCGTGACGTCTGGGTGCGCATCGAGATCGCCGCCGTCACGGGCCGCCGTATCGACGTGTGGTGACGAGCCCGGCGGCCGGGACGAAGGGCCGGGTGGACAACCGGCGGGGCCCACCCGGCCCTCGTGCCGCCGGCCGGCCGGTGGTTCCATGAAGGCGGCGGAAAGGACCTCCACCGGACGCGGAGGAGCGGCATCCGTGCCGCGCACCGCGCAATCAGGATCCGCGAGAAGCGGATGGTCCTTTCCGCCGCTCCCGTTTCCCCTCGCCGGGGTCACGCCGCGGATGCCGCCGCGGTCGCGGTGCGAAGGACCCCGGCCGGCCGTCCGGCGGGGGCCGACCGGCCCAAGCGGAGCCGCACACCGCCGCACAGACTGGATCCGTGGGCAATCCGCTCGAGAGGGTGAGGATCCGGCATGAAAGGCTACGTCTTCCACGGCCCCGGCGAGTCCGCCTGGGAGGAGGTGCCCGACCCCGTCGTCAAGGACCCCACCGACGCGATCGTGCGGGTCGGCACCGTCACGATCTGCGGGACGGACCTGCACATCCTCAAGGGCGACGTGCCCGAGGTCCGCCCGGGTACGGTGCTCGGGCACGAGGCGGTCGGCGAGATCGTCGAGGTCGGCAGCGACGTACGCACCGTACGGCCCGGAGACCGGGTGCTGGTGTCCTGCATCACCGCCTGCGGGCGGTGCCGCTTTTGCCGGGAGGCCGCTTACGGCCAGTGCAGGGGCGGCGGGGGCTGGATCCTCGGGCACCTCATCGACGGCACCCAGGCCGAGTACGTACGTGTTCCCCACGCCGACCTGTCCGTGTACCCGCTGCCCAGCGCGGTGGCCGGCGAGGACGCCGTGCTGCTGGCCGACATCTTCCCGACCGCCTACGAGGTCGGCGTCCTGAGCGGAAGGGTGCGGCCGGGTGACACCGTCGCCGTCGTCGGGGCCGGCCCCATCGGCCTGGCCGCGATCACCACCGCCCGGCTGTTCGCGCCCGAACGCGTCATCGCCGTCGACCTGGTCCCCGCCCGGCTGGAGGCCGCCAGGCGGCTGGGCGCCGACGCCGTGGCCGACGCCCGCGAAGCCCCCGAGCAACTGATCAGCGACCTGACCGAGGGACTCGGCGCGGACGTCGTCATGGAGGCGGTCGGCGTGCCGGAGACCTTCGAGCTGTGCACCCGGATGGTGCGGCCCGCAGGACACGTCGCCAACATCGGTGTGCACGGCAGGCCGGCGACGCTGCACCTGGAAGACCTCTGGGCCAGGAACGTGACCATCACGACCGGACTCGTCGACACCCACTCCACCCCGACCCTGCTGCGGATGGCGGCCGCCGGCCGGCTGCCCACCTCGCAGCTGGTCACCCACACCTTCCCGCTGGACGAGATGCAGGAGGCGTACGACGTCTTCGCCCAGGCCGGTGAGACCGGAGCCCTCAAGGTCGTGCTCGGCGAGCCGCAGCACAAGGAGGTCGCCGTCCGGTGAGCGCGCGGTCCGGCCCGGGGTGGCCGGCCGCGGCGTGGCGACCGGTGGCAGCGGGCCGGTCGTGGCGGGCCGCCGTACCGGCGCAGGCGGGCCCGGGTCACGCAGCGGTCCCGTCGCCGACGCCGTCCCGCACCACGCCGGCCGCCCCGTGTCCGTCGTACCGCACGCCTGATCCGAAGGACCGAGACCGATGCGCATCGTCATCACCCTCGGCGGCAACGCCCTGCTGTGGAGGGGCGAGGGCCCCGACGCGGAGCTCCAGCGGGCGAACGTCGTCCGGGTGGCCACCGCGCTCGCCCCGCTCGCCCACGACCACGACCTCGTGCTCACCCACGGCAACGGGCCCCAGCTCGGGCTGCTCGCCGGGGAGAGCGCGGCCGACCCCGCGCTCCGCGCCCCGTATCCGCTGGACCTGCTCGGCGCCCAGACACAGGGCCTGATCGGCTCCCTGCTCGCCCGCGCCCTGGGGGACGCGCTGCCGGACCGGAGGGTCACGGCACTGGTCACGCACACCCTCGTCCGTGCCGACGACCCGGCGTTCCACCGGCCCACCAAACCGGTCGGCCGGCCCCGGCCCGGCAGGCCGGGCCGGGCGGGCGCCCGCGGCCGCCGGCGCGGCCCGGG